>JAPKZQ010000020.1 GCA_026393675.1 Acidobacteriota bacterium
GCCCGGCATACAGGTCCCGCTTCTGCTGGAGGTCTCACGACCTCACGCAGGGGACCGCGCTACCCTACTGCTCAGCGGTTCATAGGGGTGGGCTCCTTTCATCCCACGAGGAACACGCCGCTTCACGGCGCACCAAAACGTGCCTTGCCGGGACTTGTCGCCGACCTTACGGACGGGGGCTCCTGGCCCCGGTCCTGTCTTGGCCCTCACGGCACGTTTTGCAGACTGCCGCCCTTCGACTTCGCTCAGGACTTCGCTGTCGGCTTGGTTCGAGGGGCCGCTACGGAAACCGTACGTCCGCCAACATCAGCGGGTGCCACCGTGGAGAGCGGGCATCCTTGCAGGTTCTTCCCGAACCCCGAATCTCGAATCCCGAATCCCGAATCCCGGCTACCGACGCCCTATTCGACTCGCCGGTCGGTCTGCGCTACGATTTGCACGCAGTACCACATCAGAGGGGATGCTCATGCGTGCTCATCTGTTGCCAATCGCGGTTCTGACGCTGGCCGTAGCGACATTAGCCGGGGCCGGCTCGGGACTCGCGCAAAGACCCAGGCGCCCTGCGCCGCCGGCAGCGGCCCGGCCCGCCGCGGTTCCGGTCAAACCGACGGGAGCCTCTGTCGCGGGATCGGTTCAGCCTGGGGCGTTGTCGCCACGCAACGCGAACTACTCGATCGACGTCGCGCTCGATCATACCTCGCGAACGTTGAACGGCCGCGCGGTCGTGACCTGGCGCAACATCACCAATACGAGCACGTCCGAACTGCGTTTCCACCTGTACTACAACGCCTGGAAGAACATGCAGTCGACCTGGCTGCGTGAGCGAACACTCTCCGGGCGCATGCCGAGCGGAATCGCGCAGGATGACTGGGGCTGGATCGAGGTCGGCGCGGTGCGACTGCTCACCGGCGATTCGACGCCCATCGACCTGTCGTCGCGTCGGCGTTACATCAGTCCCGATGACGGCAATCCGAACGATCAGACCGTGCTCCAGGTACCGCTGCCCGCACCGGTTCAGCCCGGCGAGACGATCAACGTCGAGGTCACGTGGACATCGAAAGTCCCCCGCACCTTCTCGCGAACCGGCACGATAGGCAACTACTACTTCATCGCCCAGTGGTTTCCCAAGCTCGGCGTGCTCGAGGAGACCGGCTGGAACTGCCACCAGTTCCACTCCGGCACGGAGTTCTTCTCGGACTACGGGATCTATGACGTCCGGATGCAGGTGCCCGGACGCTGGGTGCTCGGCGCCAGCGGCCGCGAGCAGTCGCACACGGACAACGCCGACGGCACCACCACCTGGGTCTACCACGCCGAGGACGTCCACGATTTCGCGTGGACCACCAGCCCAGACTTCATCGAGCGCAAGGCGCGATTCGAGCACAAGAGGCTGCCGCCCGTCGAGATGCGCCTGCTGCTGCAACCGGAGCACGCAACCCAGGCGGAGCGCCATTTCGAAGCGACGCGGACGGCGCTACAATTCTACGGGGAGTGGTTTGGCCCGTACCCGTATCCCAACATCACGATCATCGATCCCGCCTGGCAGAGCGGCACCGGCGGAATGGAGTACCCGACGTTGTTTACGGCCGGGTCCCGATGGCTGGTACCGGCGCGGGTCACGCAGCCCGAAGGCGTCACGGTTCACGAAGCCGGCCACCAGTTCTGGTACGGCATCGTCGGCAACAACGAATTCGAGGACGCGTGGCTGGACGAAGGGTTCAATACGTACTCGACGGCGAGAGCCATCGAGGCCAACCCGCTGCTGAAGACGAACTACTACTCCAGGCGGTACTTCGGCGGCTTCATCCCGTATGTGTTTTCCGACATCGCCTTGTCGCGCGAGGTGGCGGGCAACGGCTTGAGCGGATATCGGAGTTCGGCAAGATCCGACGCACCGTCGACGCCCAGCTACAAGTACTTCCCCGCCTCCGGCGGCGGACTCTCGTACAACAAGACGGCGCTGTGGCTGAACACGCTCGAGCGCTACCTCGGCTGGCCGACGATGCAGCGCATCATGTCCACGTTTTTCGAACGCTGGAAGTTCCGCCACCCGTCCCCGCAGGATTTCTTTGCAGTGGTCAATGAGGTGTCGGGGCGAGATATGACCTGGTTCTTTGATCAGGTGTATCGCAGTTCGAATGTATTCGACTATGGCGTGCAGGCCGTACGTAGCGAGCCGGTCCCGGGGCCGGGGTACGTGGACCGCAACGGCAAGGTGACCTTCGAAGCCGGCGCGGGTCAGGGCGGCCGTGTCCGCTCGACGGTTGTGGTCCGCCGGTACGGTGAGGCGATCTTCCCGGTCGACGTGCTGGTGAGTTTCGGCAATGGTGAGCAGGTGCGCGAGCAGTGGGACGGCCGCGAACGCTGGACATCGTTTGTCTACGAGCGCGGAACTGGGGTCGAGGCCGTCGTCGTGGATCCGGATCGCATCCTGCTGCTCGACATCAACCGGACCAACAACAGCTACCGGGCGCATCAGGCCTCGGCCGCTGCCGCGCAGAAGTGGATGCTGAAGTGGATGGTGTGGTTGCAGGACGCGTTGGCCACGTACGGATTCTTTATCTGACGGCGCGGGGCGAATCGCTATGACGAGCATCATCGCGGCATTCACGGACGGTGCGAGGCGCGTGTGGCGGGCACCGGCCATCCTGGCGGGCGTGTACCTGCTGATTCTCATCACGACGACACTCCCCGGGCTGGTCGTCCGGGAGGACATTGCCGCGTCCTTAGGCCCAAGCGCCGAAGCCGACACGATGTTGAAGGGCGTCAGCCTGGAGTGGTGGGACCAGTTCGGCGAGTCGGCATCCGGGCTCAGCAGGAGTTTCTCGCCGACCATCATCGGGTTCGGCGCGACGCTCGACAACCTGAGCCGTGTGCTCGACAACGGAACGCTGCCGGTTGCCGTCCTCGCCCTGGCCGGCGCGTACATGCTCGTCTGGCTGCTTCTTGCCGGCGGCATCCTGGACCGGTTCGCGCGCAACCGCGCCACCCGCCGCCAGGCGTTTTTTGGCGCGTGCGGCGTGTACTTTCCGCGCTTCCTTCGCCTCGGCATTCTCGGCCTGGTTGGGTACTGGCTGCTGTTTGCGTACGTCCACGGGTGGCTCTTCGAGCGGTTGTGGAATGCGGCCACCCACGATATGACCGTTGAGCGCACCGCCTTCCTGCTGCGTCTGGCACTGTATGCGGCATTCGGGGCGCTGCTCGTGTTCTGGAATGTCGTCCTCGACTACGCGAAGATCCGCGCGGTCGTCGAGGATCGGTACAGCATGCTGGGTGCGCTGCTGGCCGCGTGGCGGTTCGTGATCCGGAAGCCAGCGGCGGTCGGCGGGCTGTACCTGCTGAACGGGTCGTGCTTCGTCGTCGTCTTGCTCCTCTATGCGCTTGTGGCGCCTGGAGCGGGAGGCGGCGGCCTTCAGATCTGGACGGGGTTTGCGATTGGCCAGATCTTCATTCTGGCGCGCCTGTTCGTGAAACTGATGTTCTACGCATCACAGACGGCGCTGTTCCAGGAGTCGCTGGCCCACGCAGCGTACACCGCGGCGCCGGTTCCGGTGTGGCCCGACTCGCCTGGGGCCGAGGCCATCGTCAACGCGGCCGAGCGCCGCCCTTGAATAGGCTATAGTCAAGGCATGTCTATCGTTGTCGATCAGATGGCGGCCTGGCTGCGCCAGCAGGTCGAGGCCGCCGACGCGAAGGGCATTGTCGTCGGGCTGAGCGGGGGCATCGACTCGGCCGTCGTGGCGCGCGTCGCGCAGCTGGCCATGGGAGATGCCGTCCTCGGCGTCATCATGCCGGCGCACAGCGATCCCCAGGACGAACAGGATGCCCGGCTGGTCGCCGAGCGCTTCAAGCTCCCGGTTCTCGCCATCGATTTGACGGCCGGGTACGACGACCTGATCAGCAGCATCCAGCAGGCGCTGGCCAACCAGCTCAGCTGGGGCATGGCCGGGAACGGGACGCCGTCCAGGCTGGCGCTGGCGAACCTGAAACCCCGGTTGCGCATGACGACGCTGTATGCGGTGGCCAATCGCTTCGGCTACATTGTCGCGGGCACGGGCAACCGGAGCGAGATCGCGATCGGGTACTTCACGAAGTACGGTGACGGGGGCGTCGACGTGCTGCCACTGGGTGCGCTCGTCAAGAGCGAGGTGCAGGCGCTGGCGCGCGAGCTGGACGTGCCAAGCGGCATCATGGAGAAGGCACCGAGCGCCGGACTCTGGCTGGGTCAGACCGATGAGGGCGAGATGGGGTTCACGTACGCCGAACTCGAGCAGTTCCAGCGCGAGGGCCCCGCAGCGGTTGCGCCGGCGGTGGCGTCGAAGATTGAATCGCTGGTGCACGCCAGCGATCACAAGCGGCTGATGCCGCCCGTGTTCGAGCCCGTCCGGAGCTGACCCCCCCGGCTGACCTGCCCCCGCGAATCGCGCATAATAGACGATTGCCATGGCACATACGATTACGCTCATCCCTGGCGACGGCATCGGACCGGAAGTGTCCGCCGCGGTCGTGCGGATTCTCAAAGCGTCCGGGGTCGCGATTGACTGGGAGCGCCACGATGCGGGCATCGTCGCGCTCGAACGGCACGGCACCACGCTGCCCCATCCGCTGCTCGACTCGGTGGAGCGCAACAAGGTTGCGCTCAAGGGACCGCTGACGACGCCGATCGGCACCGGATTCACGAGCGTGAACGTGGGACTGCGCAAGGCGCTCGACCTCTACGCGAACCTGAGGCCGGTCTACAACCTGCCGGGCGTGCAGTCACGGTTTCAGGGCGTCGATCTCATACTGGTTCGCGAGAACACCGAGGATCTCTACTCGGGGCTCGAGCACGAAGTGATTCCGGGCGTCGTCGAGAGTCTGAAGATCATTACCGAGCGGGCCTCGACCCGCGTGTCGCGGTTCGCCTTCGAGTACGCGCGCAAGAACGGGCGGAAGAAAGTCACGGCGGTGCACAAGGCCAACATCATGAAGCTCAGTGACGGCCTGTTCATCGATTGCGCCCGCAACGTGGCACGGGACTTTCTCGATCTGGTGTACGACGAACGGATTGTCGACGCCACCTGCATGCACCTGGTGATGACGCCCGAGAAGTTCGACGTGCTGCTCATGCCGAACCTGTACGGCGACATCCTGTCGGACTTGTGCGCGGGCCTGGTCGGCGGTCTTGGCGTGGTGGGCAGCGGAAATATGGGCACCAGCACGGCCGTGTTCGAAGCCGTGCACGGCACGGCGCCAGATATTGCCGGCAAGAACCTCGCGAATCCGATGGCGCTCCTGCTGTCGGCGGTGATGATGCTCAGGCACATCGGGGAGATGGAGCGCGCCGACGCGGTGACGCAGGCCCTCACCAGGGTGGTCACTGATCCCCGCACGCGGACCCGCGATCTGGGCGGCACGGCCACCACGACGGAGTTCACCGACGCGGTCTGCCGCGACATCGAGCACGCCGGCGATCACCTGCGAGCCTGAGCACGAGTCGAGGACCGATGCCACATCCGGAACTGCTCGACGACATCACGCGTGCGGTGCTGGCGCGCGACGAGATTGCCCGGCTGCTGCAGGGAACGCACGGCGACAGCGCGCCCGAGTCGAAAGAGCGCGTGCACGCGTATCTCGACGAACTGCACACGACGCAGCGGTACTTCCTGTACCACGCGCTGCGGCACCCGCTCTATCCCATCCTGCGGAAGATTAAACGGATCGTGGAACACATCGACACGCTGCAGGCGACCCTCCAGACGAGCCGGGTGATCTACGCGTCGAACCACCGGAGCCATACCGACTATCTGGTGGAGCCGATCATTCTCGACGACCATGGCATCCGGCCTCCGATCACCGCGGCCGGGATCAATCTGTTCGCGGGGCCCCTCGGCCTGCTGCACCGGCACGTGACCGGGGCCATCCCCATCCGCCGCAACACGAAGGACCCGGTCTACCTGATCACGCTCAAGGCCTACGTCGCCGAACTGCTGCACCGGAGGGACCTCCTCTTCTACATCGAGGGTGGACGCTCGTACAGCGGCGAACTGAAGGCACCCAAGACGGGATTGCTTCACGCGGCCATGCAGGCCGAACTGCCGAATGTCGTCGTGGTGCCGGTCGCGATTGCGTACGATCTCGTGCTCGAGGACCGCATCGTCGCGCGCCAGGGCGTCAAGCGACGGCAGCGGCCGTTTGCCCGGGAATTGGCCGAGATGGCGACGATGGCGGTGGGGTACCGATCGCGTGCGTTCGTCGTGTTCGGTGATCCGATTCCTCTCGACGGCTACAAGCACGAGTCGCGACGGGATGTGCTCGATCTGGCGCACCGCACGCGGGATGCGATTGGCCGTCTCTACAAGGTGCTGCCCACCGCGCTGGTGTCGGCGGCGATGAGGCCCTCGCTTACCCGCCGGGACCTTGAAGCCCGTGTGGGCACACTGCTCGACGGATTGGCGCGGAACCAGGCCAATATTGGCGTGCGTGACGCGCGGCAGGCGGTCGACGACGGCGTGGCCGCGCTCGACCGGCGCGGGATCCTGCACGCGGAGCGCAGCCGGATCCGCGTGCGCGATCGCGGTCTGCTTCGTTATTATGCCCGATCAATTCAACATCTTCTTCCGTCAGCCCCGGACAGGACCTGATCATGCTGGACGCGCTGTCAAAATCGTTTTTCCACGCCCTCGCCCGCAGCAAATCCATTGAACAGCTCGCCTCACGTTACGGAATGGCCAAACCGACCAGCTTCGGCCGGCGCTTCATCGCCGGCGAAACCGTCGACGAGGCGATGGCGGCTGCCCGCGTCATCCAGGGCCAGGGTATGTTGCTCACGCTCGATCAACTCGGCGAGAGCATCACCACCGTGGCCGAAGCCGACGCGGCCACAAGGGGATGCCTGAACCTGATCGAAAACGTGGTGGCAGCCGGCATTGATCGCAACATCTCGGTCAAGCTCACCCAGTTGGGTCTGGACATCGATGTCGCCGTCTGTGGCGACAACCTGCGGCGCATCCTCACGCTCGCCAGACAGCACGACGTCTTCGTGCGGGTCGATATCGAGAACACGCCGTACATCCAGAAGACGTTCGATGTCGTTGCCGTCATGTGGGGCGAAGGATTCCGGAATACGGGCGTGGCGCTCCAGTCCGCGGTCTTCCGCAGCGAAGATGATGCCCGGGCGATGTGCAAGGCCGGCATCCGGGTCCGGCTGGTGAAAGGCGCCTACAAGGAGCCGCCGAACCTGGCGCATCAGGCCAAGGCCGAGGTCGATGCGGCCTACGTGCGCATCATGAAGACGCTACTGACCGACGGCGTGTATCCGGCCATCGCGACGCACGATCCCGCCATGATTGAGGCGACCAAGGCCTTCGCGGCCGAGAAGCACATCGCGAAGGACAAGTACGAGTTCCAGATGCTCTATGGCATCCGACGTGATCTGCAGGCGGCACTCGTGCGAGACGGATATCGCATGCGGGTCTACGTCCCGTTCGGCAAACAATGGTTCCCCTACTTCATGCGCCGGCTGGGTGAGCGCCCGGCCAACGTGGGATTCGTCCTCAAGGGCATCTTCGGAGAACGCTGACGGCTGACCCGTTCCGAGCATCGACCGCTTCGGCACCCCATCTTCCTGAGGGCGTGCTGCAGATCGCTCGCGCCGTGCGTGATGCCGGCGGGCGTGCCCTCGTCGTCGGCGGGTGGGTGCGCGACCGCATCCTCGACCTCCCGTCCAGGGACATCGACGTCGAGGTCTATAGTCTGCCCGCGCCGGCGCTACGGGCCCTGCTCGAACGCTTCGGACGCGTCGATAGCGTCGGCGAACAGTTCACCGTCTTCAAAATAGATGACATCGATGTGGCCCTGCCGCGCCGGGAATCCAAAATGGGCCACGGCCACCGCGGCTTCGACGTGCAGGGCGATCCGTCGATGTCAATCGAGGAGGCCTCCCGGCGGCGCGACTTCACCATCAACGCCATTTCATGGGATCCACTGACCGGCGAGTACCTCGACCCATGCCATGGCCGTGACGACCTCGAGCGGCGCATTCTCCGCGCCGTTGATGCCTCCACGTTCGGCGACGACAGCCTGCGCGTCCTGCGCGCCCTCCAATTCGCGGCCAGATTCGAACTCGTGGTCGAAAACCAGACGCGCGATCTGTGCCGGTCCATCGCGCTGGACGATCTGCCGAGCGAACGGGTCTTTGGGGAGGTCGAAAAGCTGCTGCTCGGCGCCCCCCGGCCGTCCGTCGGGTTCGCGCTGGGCCTGGATCTCGGGGTCATCCCTCGACTGATGCCGGAGATGGCGGCGCTGGTCGGATGCCGGCAGGAACCCGAATGGCATCCTGAGGGCGACGTCTGGGTGCACACGCTCATGGTCGTCGACCATGCGCGCGCGGCCATCGACGATCTCGATCGGGCACGGGGTCTGACGATCATGCTGGGTGCCGTATGCCACGATTTCGGCAAGCCGGCGACCACGGCGTTTCTCGATGGCCGCATCCGTTCACCCAATCACGAACCTGTCGGGGTGGCGCTGACGCTGGCGTATCTCGACCGCCTCAACGTCCATTCCGTCGACGGCTTCGACGCGCGCCATCACATCGTCGGCCTGGTGGCGTATCACCTCGCCCCAGGCATGTGGCACAAGGCCGCGACACCGGTGGGAGATGGGGCCTTCAGACGGCTCGCGCAGAAGGTGGACCTCGAGTTGCTCGCGCGACTGGCCCGGGCGGATTGCCGGGGCCGCACGGGCGACTTCGACTGCTCGGCGATGGACTGGTTTGTCGAGCGAGCGCGGGCACTTGGCGTCGAGCACCGGCCGCCCGAACCGCTGCTCAAGGGCCGGCATGTCCTACTGATGGGCCTCGAGCCCGGGCCCCCGGTCGGCCGAATTGTGAAGGCCGTCTACGAGCGCCAATTGGATGGCTCGGTTGCCACGCTGGAGGATGGGCTCGCCGCCGCCCGCGAGATCCTCGCACACACAGAACCGCCTGTACAGAACTAGGCAAGGGCCTGGGGCCTCGCCTCTCTAACCGTCCTCCTAAGGTGTCAGCGGGCGCCGGTGTCAGGACGAAATGTTGCAGAAACTGCAACACGCGGTCGAAAAACGCCCCGGGAAAATGAGACTGACATGAGAAAATGGGTCTGACCCAATTTTCCTTTATCATGCGCCGCGACACTCTCGCCGACGTGTTTGCCGATCTGGCCGTAACCCGGGGCGAATTCCTCGTCTACGACGACGGCTACCGGATCAGGACCTGGACGTACGCCGATGTCGGGCGCGCGGCCCGCGCATCGGCGGCACGACTGGCCAGGGCCGGCCTCCGCAAAGGTGATCGGGTCCTGCTGTGGGGCGAGAATTCGCCCGAGTGGATCGCGGCGCTCTGGGGCGCCATCATCGCGGGCGTCGTGGTCGTTCCGGTCGATTACCGAAGCTCTCTCGAGTTTGTCCGCCGGATTAGACGCGTCGTCGATGCGCCCGTGATGATGGTCGGCCGCGACGTCGCGTGGATCGAATCGCACGAGGCGAACGGGTCCGGGACGATTGACGGCGCGCAGGTCTGGCGACTGGCCGACATGGACTGGCGCGAGGTCGCCGAGCCACCACCTGTCGAACTGGCGGGCCAGGATACGGCCGAAATCCTGTTCACGTCAGGCGCGACGGCCGAGCCGAAGGGTGTCGTGCTGACGCACCGGAACATCCTGGCCAACATCATCCCTGTCGAACGCGATCTTGCGCGGTTCCGCGCGTACTTCAGGCCGGCCGCCCCGCTCCGCTTCCTGAATCTCCTCCCGCTCAGCCACATGTTCGGGCAGGCCATGGCCACATTCATCCCGCCGATGCTGGCCGGCACGACGATCTTCATGCGGAGCTACAACCCGGCCGACATCATTCGCCTGATTCACCGGCGGCGCGTCTCGGTGTTGGTGTCGGTCCCGAAGATGCTCGACGTCCTGCGCGAGCACGTGACGCGCGTCGCGCCATCAGTCAGTCGGCGAGCCAGACCGGATGTGCACTGGACCCGTCGCTGGTGGCAGCACCGGGATGTGCATCGCCTCTTCGGCCTCAAGTTCTGGAGCTGCGTGGTCGGCGCGGCTCCGCTCGATCCCGAACTCGAAGCGTTCTGGTCGAATCTGGGATTCCTTGTCGTCCAGGGCTACGGCCTCACCGAGACGGCGCCCATCGTGGCCTTCAATCACCCGTTCGCGGCGCACGGTGGATCGGTTGGAAAACCGCTCGACGGGCTCGACGTGAAGATTGCTCAGGACGGGGAAATCCTCGTCCGTGGCGACAGCGTGACCTCCGGCTACTTCAACGCACCAGGCGCCACGTCCGCGGCATTCGAGAACGGCTGGCTGCGAACCGGCGACATCGGCCAGCTCGACGATGAGGGTCGGCTGTACGTGCGTGGCCGCAAGAAGGAGTTAATCGTCCGGCCCGACGGCCTCAACGTGTTTCCCGATGATGTGGAGCGCGTGCTGAATGTGATCCCCGGCGTGCGTGAATCGGCGGTGGTCGGCGTCGACGATGGAACCGGCGAGCGCGTGACCGCCGTGCTCGTCGTCGAGCCCGGTGCGGTGGCTGATGACGTGATCGCCAGGGCCAATGCGATACTTGCCGAACACCAACGGGTCCGCACGGCGCTGGTGTGGACCGACGGCCCACTGCCGAGAACCGAGGGCACGCGGAAACTCAAGCGTGTCGAGATCAAGGCGTGGGCGCGAAGCGGCGAGCGAACCGCGAGCGCGGCGACATCGGGTGATCCGCTGGAGGATCTGCTCGTACGATTCGCGCCGGGTCGGAGCGTGGGCTCGGCCACCAAGATTGACGATCTCGGCCTGAGCTCGCTCGATCGGATCGAACTGATGATCGCGATCGAACAGCGATTTCTGACCTCCGTTGACGAAGTGGCGTTCTCGCAGGCCCGCGATCTGGGCGATCTCCGCGCGCTGGTCGAGCAGGCACCGGCACCAACCGACGGTGCACGGGAGAGCGTGCCGTTTCCTTCGTGGAATCGATCGCGCGTGGCAAGGGTGGTCCGCAGAATCGTGCTCGACGTGCTGGTGTTGCCGCTGACCAGGTGGTTTGCCAGATTGACTATCGAGGGAGTCGAACATCTCACTGGCGTCGATGGCCCCGTTGTCTTTGCCTCGAACCATCAGAGCCACATGGATACTGCGGTGGTGCTCGCGGCTCTACCGGCACGGTGGAGGTACCGGGTCGCGCCGGCCATGCGCAAGGAATTCTTTGCGGCGCATTTCTTTCCGGCCAATGTCGGGCGGCGCGAACGCTGGGCGAGCAGTGCGTTCTACTACCTGGCTGCGCTGTGCTTCAACGGGTTCCCGCTGCCGCAGCGCGAGGTCGGCGCGCGCGACACGCTGCGCTACATCGGCGAACTCGCCGCGGCGGGGCAATCCGTGCTCCTCTTTCCGGAGGGTGAACGGGCCGAGACGGGATCAATCAAGGCGTTTCGCGGGGGCGTCGGGATGATTGGGAGCCGACTGGGACTGCCGGTGGTCCCGGTGCGACTGGATGGGGTTGACCGGGTCTTGCACGAATCGTGGCACATGGCCCGGCGCGGACCCGTCCGGGTGAGGTTTGGGCCCCAAATCGCCCTTCGTGGCGACGACTACGCCGCACTGGCCCGGAGGGTCGAAGCGGCGGTTCGGAGCCTGTAAATACGGGCCATTCCCAGCCAGCGGCACACCGTGAGGTGTCTCAGTTGCGACACAGCCACCGATGTGGCACAATCTTTGGATATGGCAGGTCCTGAGTTCGACCCCGTTGACGTGCCAGTGCCTCAACTTGAGACACCAACTGCGGACGCCGCCCCGGCGCCCGCGCCGGCGCTGTCGGCGGCCGTACAGCGGTTTCAATCGTGCCGTTGGCGCCAGGCGGCCGAGGATGGCGTGCCGGACCACTGCACCCACAGAGACGTCCAGCCCATGGCCGGGACGACCGGGTTCGATCCGGAAGCCTGGTGTCCGGACTGCGCCTGCTACAAGGTTCGCCGTACGCCGCGCAAACGTCCACCGCAGACGCCGGAAGATCGGTACTACTACTAACCAGGGCGCGACCACCTCCGCCAAGGCTACGGCGGTCCGCCGAAGCTTTGCGCGAAGGCGGATGAATCGCGCCTCTACGCCTGTCCCAACTGAATCCCAGCACCCCATGCAGCTAAGGGATGCGTCCGTCCGCACGATGAATCGCGCCCGTACGATGTTCTTCCATCGTCATTCCGGCGAAAGCCGGAATCCAAGACACGAACAATAAATCACGTCTCTACGGTGTTTCGGAGAATTCGCGCGCGAGTTCGGCCCATTCGCCGTCCGGCGCGAGATTGCGGTAGCTCTGCCAATGGATGCGGGCATCGGCTTGGCGTTCGGTCTTCTCGAGCACGACCGCCAGATAGAGGTGCACTTCCGGGTAGCCCGGGCTGATCGACAGGGCGCGCTGATAGTAGCCCTCGGCTTCGCCAAACCGCCCAAGATCGTGATGGATGTTGCCCAGGTTGAAATACCCCTCGAACACCTCGGGATCGATGCCGATGGCGTGTTCGTAGAGCGCCTGCGCCTCAATCAATTCATCGCACGCGTAGTGGATGTTGGCCAGATTGATGATCGCGGGCACCAGACGTGGGTCTGACTCGAGCGCTCTCCGATACGCGCCTGCAGCCTTCTCCTGGTTTTCGATGGTCCCGTCATCGAGCGTCGATGCCAGACGGAAATACTGCTCGGCCAGAGTGGGATCGACTGACGCGGGTTCCGCCGAGGCGACCCCGGCGCGCTCCAACCTGGCACGGGCCTGCACCACCACCGGCGGCTGATTGAGCAGAACTACCTGTCCCGGGCTGGCGTCTTTCCGAAAATCCAGGGCGAGTTGCCCGGCGCGAGTGGTCTTGATGGCCCGAAGCACAGCTCTAAACGAGGCTCCCCGCTGGAGCTCCCCATGGAGCCGACGCACCACCACCAGATCCTGGAACAGGATCGACCGCTCACCCGAGGCATCGGTCGCAATCCGGATGATGTGGTGCTTCTGGAGTTCGCGGAGGAACTCCTCGCGGATCGATCCGTACATCGCCAGCACTTCGTCGACCTTGTAGGACTGTCCTGGCTGCGCTCGGTCGCCGGAGTCGTGCGCTGGCGCTCCAGGCGCCGGACCTTGAGGCTTATCCACCCGCGAAGATGACAACGCGTCCCTCCGAAGGAACGGTAGTGGAGGGCCCCTGGCAAGTCAACCCGCCGCAGTCGTGCACGCAGCCGCTGGCGCGACCACCCCGGCGTCACCCATCGGCGACAGCCGGTCCCAAAACGACCACACCTGTGGCAGCCAGGCTGGCTGAAAGACCCTGCATTTCATCGTGTTCCGGCCACATCATTCCGGTGGGCAAGAGGTACCGACATTGCATAAATTGCTGGGATTGCCAGCGTCAAAGGAGAGTGAATATGCGACTCAAGAACGTCTTTCTTGCGGCCGCCTTGATCGGCAGCTTCATGGTGCTCGCGCCGGTCACCGCGGACGCTCAGCGCCGCGGCGGCGGGCGCGTCGTCGCGCGTCCACATTCGGGGCGTCCGTTCGTCGGGATTGGGATGTACCGGGGTGCTCCCTACTATGACAACTTCTCGTGGGGGTATTCGCGCTGGTGGTATCCGTTCGGCTACGGACCCTACTGGTATGGACCCTATTGGTACGGGTCGTACGGGTACCCCGGGGACGACGGTCAGAGCGGCTCCCTCAAGCTCGAGATCAAGCCGAAGAACGCGGACGTCTTCGTTGATGGCTACTTCGCGGGGATCGTCGACGATTTCGACGGATTCTTCCAGAGCCTCGACGTGTCTGCCGGCAACCATTCGATCGCGTTGTGGTGCCAGGGATATCGAACCGTCACGCAGGAAGTCCATGTGCAACGTGGCAACTCGTTGAAGCTGCGCTACCAGATGGTGCCTCTCGCGGCGGGTGAATCACAGGACCCCAGACCCGTGCCGCCGCCAGAGTCTCAGGCTCCCCGCGCGCGTCGCGATGGACCTCCGCAGCCCTATCAGCCAGGGCCGCCAAGTCGTCGTGCCCCGCCTCGTCGGCCCGCACCTCCGCCACAGCCGGAAGAACCGCTGCTGCCCGCGCAGGCGACCCCGCCTGGAGCGGTCGGTGAGGCGCCCGACTACGCGCAGCTCGCGATCAAGGTGCAGCCGGCTGGCGCTCAGATCTTCATCGATGGCGAGGCGTGGCAAAGCTCGCAGGGAGCCGATCGCCTGGTCGTGCACCTGCCGGTTGGCGTGCATCACGTCGAAATCCGGAAGGACGGGTTCCGGACATTCAAGACGGATGTGCAGATTCGAACCGGCGAGACCACAACGTTGAATGTGAGTTTGTCTGGCCAGGACGGCCAGTGAGGAGGAGATCCATATGAAGACCATCTGCCTTCGTGCAAGTCTGCCAGCCTCGCTGCTGCTCGTCCTCCTGGCGGCCGCATCCACGGCCGCTCAAACCGCGACCGATGTCCCGACGGGGCCGACGCTGGCTTCGCAGGTGGCCCCGCTGGCGGGCGTGCGAACCGCTGAAAGATTCGTTCCGCTGGGATCCTCAGCGGCCGACGATGATCAGCGGCGGCCCGCCGATCCGCAGCCAGCCGGGCCGATGACGGTGGTGCCCGTTCGCCACGCGTTTGTCGTCGCTCCCGAAGTGAGATTCGGGAAGGTCAATCACCGGTCGGCGACGTTTGCTGGCGCAACAGCAGGCCTCCTAATGGATAACCGGCTCTTCCTTGGGGCCGGCGGCTACTGGCTCGCGAACAGCCGCCGCGGGTTCGAGATGGGGTACGTCGGTGCGGTCGCTGGCTGGTACTTGAGGGGCGACGGCCCGATCGACCTGCGCATCTCGGGCCTCGTTGGCGGCGGATGGTCGACGATGACCTGGGTCGGTGGGCCAGTGCCGCTTGGCATGGACGGCCGGATGCACCAGATCTACCCGCAGCCGCCGGGCGATTCGCTTGTGCGCGCCTGGTACGTGGGGAACGACTTCTTCATCGCGGAGCCGGAAGCGAACCTCTGTATCCGCATCAGCCGCAGTGTATGGCTCGACGCAGGGGTGGGCTACCGGTTCATATCCGGCGCCTATGGCCTGGACAACGATATGCGAGGCGTCACCGGCAGCGTGGCCGTGACGTTTGGCCGCCGGTAGGAAGGCATCGACGCGGCGCCCCGAAGGCGCCGCGTCGCAGGTCACACCGAAACCCTAGTTAACCTGGCGCAGCGGAATGAGCGGCGGCTTGCGGAAGCTCTGGATCGAGACCTGCGCGGCGGTGCGCTCGGCAGCCGCGATGAACGCAACGGCTGCGGCCGAGGTCGGATCGCTCAGGATGATCGGCACGCCCGTGTCGCCCCCCACGCGCAGCGGCTCTGAAATCGGGACGCGGCCCAGGAACGGTACCTGCATCTCCTCGGCCAGTCTCTCTCCTCCTCCGCTGCCGAAGATGTCACTCTGGTGGCGGCACGACGGGCACACGAAGTGGCTCATGTTTTCGATGAGGCCGAGAATCGGGATGGTCAGCTTCTGGTACATCGCGATCGCACGCCTGGTATCAGCCAGCGATACCTGCTGAGGCGTGGTCACGACAATCGCACCAGCCACGAACACCGTTTGGCTCAGGCTGAGCACGACGTCGCCGGTGCCCGGTGGCAGATCGATCACGAGGTAGTCGAGGTTGTTCCACCGCACCTCGCGGAAGAACTGGCGGATGACGCCATGCAGCATCGGACCACGCCAGATCACCGGCGCATCGTCGGTCGCGAGGAAGCCCATCGACACGACCTGCAGATCGTATTTCTCGACAGGCACGATCTTCTCGCCGTCGGTCCCGAGTTGCGACTTGAGGCCCAGCATGATCGGCACGTTCGGCCCGTAGATGTCGCCGTCGATCATGCCGACGCGGCTGCCGGTCTTCGCGAGCGCCAGCGCCAGATTCACCGCCACGGTGGTCTTGCCGACACCACCCTTGCCTGCCCCCACGGCGATCACGTTCTTGACGCCGGGAACGGGCTCCTTGCTCAGGTCCGGCGACACGGCGGCACGCACCTGCGCGGTCATCCTGATATCGACGTGGGTGACGCCCGGGATCTGCATCACGGCCACCCGGGCCTGCTCTTTCATCTGCTCCTTGACCGGACAGGCGGGCGTGGTGAGTTCAATGGTGAATGCCACGCGCCCGCCGTCGATCGAGACGTCCTTCACGAAGCCGAGTTTGACGATGTCCTTGTGGAGATCGGGGTCTTTGACGGATGAGAGCGCCTGGAGGATTTGTGTCTGTTCGAGTGCCATGAACCCAGCCTATGCCGTCTGCTGGAGGTCGCTGAGGCGGCGGTTGATCTCGGCGAGCGCGTGTACCAGTTGCTGGCGCCGCGTCTCGTGTACGATGATGGCCAGCTGCCGTTCCATGTCGGTCTTGGCCAGGCGCAGCGACTCGATCTCCCGAACGCGCTCGGGATCGAGGCGCGGGCCTCCCTGCCTGGCCAGGCGGCGGCTTTCCTGGATCTCTTCCATCCGCTCTTCGAGCCGCGAGCTTGCGTCGACTAGTCCCTCACCAGCATCTGACATGCGGTCTGCAGTCCTTTCTGCGCCGGGTCCGTCTGTGATACCCGTAGGTGATTATATCGTCACTGGCACCCATGTGCGACAGTCCGGGCAGGAACGGCTAGCGGGAACAGACGACGGCCGGACCCGCCCGCGAGGGTGGATCCGGCCGTCGGGATTGCGCCATCTGTGCGGGGAGACCTAGGCCTTTACCGCCGCAGCCTTGGCGGCTTCGCCCTCGAGCCACTTCGTCGTCACCGACTTGGGCCGCGTGATCGGCAGGCCCATCGCCCGCGCCACCACCGCCTGCGAGCACACGCCGAGCGCGCGCGACACGCTGAAGAGCACGGTGTAGTACGCGAACTCGGTCAGGCCGTAATGATAGAGCAGCCCGCCAGACCCGGCGTCCACGTTGGGCCACGGATCCTTGATCTTCTGGATGGTCTTGAGGATATCCGGCACCGTGTCGAACACGTTCGACACGGTCTGGAACACCGGGTCGTCAGCCATGTACTTCTTGCCGAACGCCAGGAACGCGTCGAAGCGCGGATCGGTGATGCGCAGCACCGCGTGCCCGTAACCCGGAATCACGCGGCCGGCCGCCAGCGTCTCTTCCGCGTACGCCTTGATCTGTGCCTTGGTCGGCTTGCCGCCGAATTTCTTGTTGGTGTCGAGCACCCACGCCAGGCATTCCTGGTTCGCCAGCCCGTGCAGCGGGCCCGCCAGGCCGTTCAACCCGGCCGACAGCGAGTAGTAGAGATCCGACAGCGCCGAATTCACGGTAGCCGTCGTCATCGCGCTCACGTTGCCGCTCTCGTGATCGGAGTGCAGCACCATGTAGAGGCGCATCAGTTTCGCGAAGTTCCCGGTGGGATCCGGGATGCCGAGCATCGCGGTGTAGCCGGCCGCCCAGTCGAGCTTGGGATTCGAGGCAATGCGCGGGCCCTTGCCGAAGCGCATGCGGTACACGCCAGCCGCGATTTCCGGCAGGACGGCGATGATCTTGAGCGCGTCTTCGAGCGTGGCCACCCAGTACTCGTCCTTCTTCATGCCTGCGTCGTAGCGCTGGCGGAAGACGGATTCTTTCTCCATGACGAGGATGGCGGTGTTCAGCATCACCATCGGGTGTGAATCGGCCGGCATCGCCGCGAGCACCGCCCAGATGTAGTCGGGCACCTTGGCGCGGGCGCGCAGGTCGGCCTGCAGATCGGCCAGTTCGTCGGCCTTGGGCTTCTCGCCGGTCATCAACAGCCACAGCGTCTCTTCCGGCAGCTGTTCGGTCAACTGCGACACGGGAATGCCGCGGATGATGAGCCCCTTGTCCGGCGGGACTTCCGACGTGTCGCACACGAGCGACTTCACGCCGCGCATGCCACCGTACGCCTGTTCAATCGTGCACTCGGAGATCTTGACGGCCCCGCTCTCCTTGGTGAGCTTCTTGACCGTCTCGCGCAGACCCGGGATTTGCTGCGCCAGTCTTGCCTGTAACTTCGACATACGAGTCCTCCTGTAACCCGCTTTCGGCGGGGGCGCACCACAAGAATGAGGAGCGAGGGTGCGCAAGATTAGGCCGGTATTCCGTGCTGCCAGGGGGGCGTGACGGGCGATACAGTCGCGCGGGAACCGCCGGGGGCCGTCGGGCGGATTCCGCGGGGGGCAACGGGCCGCGCCCGTCTCCCCGGGTAGCGACCATCCGTTGGATAATATACCCGACGCCGCCCTGAAAAACGGACAAAAAAATGGGTGTGGGAACGCGGCGTGCCGCGCCCCCACACCGTTGCCCTACTGCGCGCCGACCGGCGCGGGCACCACGCGGTCGACCGACGCCTGCAAATCGGCCGACACCGCGGTAATCGCAGCCAGATTCACGATTTCGGCGACGGTCATGCCGTGTTGGAGCACGTTGACGGGCTTCTTCATGCCCATCAGGATCGGCCCGATCGCATCCGCGTTCCCCAGGCGCTGCACCAGCTTGTAGCCGATGTTGCCCGACGTCAGATCCGGGAACACGAGCACGTTGGCGTCGCCCTTGATGCGCGAGTGCGGGTAGTTCTTCTCCACAATCTCCTCGACGACGGCCGTATCGAGGTGCATCTCCCCGTCAACGACCAGCTCCGGGAACTTCTTGCGGACGATGTCGACGGCGTCGGCCACCTTCTTGGAGATCGGGTGCGGCACCGATCCGAAGCTCGAAAACGCCAGCATGGCGATCTTCGGGTCGGTGTCGAAGGTGCGTGCCAGATCGGCGGCGAGACCCGCGATCTCCGCCAGTTCCTCCGCGGTCGGCTGGATGTTGACCATCGTGTCGGCGCAGAAGAAAATGCGGTTCTTCAGCACCAGCAAATGCGCGGCCGATACGCGCGACACCCCCGGCTTGAGGCCTACGATCTGGATGGCCGGCCGGATCGTCTCGGGATACGCCTTGTACATGCCGCCCACGAAGCCGTCGGCATCACCGGCCTGCACCATCATCAGGCCGTAGATGGTGGGATCGCGGACCAGGTCGAGCGCAGCCGGCAGCGTCACGCCCTTGCGCTGGCGCAGCCGGTACAGCGATTCGGCGTAGGCCTGCTCGTTCTTCTCGTTGGGCACGTCGACGATTTCGAAGTCGACCTGTTCGATGCCCAGCCGATGCGCCCTCGCGAGGATCTCGGTCTTCCGGCCCAGCAGCACCGGCATCGCGATGTGCTGATCGATGATGTCGCGCGCGGCGCGGATGATCGAATCGTGCTCGCCTTCCGGGAACACGAGCTTGCGCGGTTTGTCGGTGCGCGCCTTGCGCGTCACGAAGTGCATGATCTTGCGCGACGGCCCCAGTATCCGTTCGAGCGATTCGCGGTACGCGTCCCAATCCGTGATGGGCTTGCGCGCCACGCCCGTGTCGCAGGCGGCCTTGGCCACGGCGGACGCCTCCCAGGTCAGGACGCGCGGATCGAACGGCTTCGGAATGAGGTAATCGCGGCCGAACGACATCGCGTCGACGCCGTACGCCTTTAACACGACTTCGGGCACGTCTTCCTTCGCCAGCGCGGCCAGGGCGCGCGCCGCCGCCATCTTCATCTCGTTGTTGATCGCCGTGGCGCGCACGTCGAGCGCGCCGCGGAAGATGAACGGGAAGCCGAGGACGTTGTTGACCTGGTTCGGATAGTCGGACCGGCCGGTGGCCATGATGACGTCCTTGCGGGTCGCCACCGCCAGCGGGTACGTGATTTCCGGATCGGGGTTCGCCATCGCAAACACGATCGGATTCGCCGCCATCGTCTTCAGCATGTCTGGCGTGAGAAGGTCTTTCGCCGACACGCCGACAAACACATCGGCGCCCTTCATGGCCTCCGCCAGCGTGCGGGCCTTGGTGTCGACCGCGAATCGCTGCTTGTAGGGGTTCATCTTCTCCGTGCGGCCGGCCCAGATCACGCCGACGGTGTCGATGAAGAGGATGTTTTCCTTCTTGACGCCGAGGTTCAGGTACATCTCGGCGCACGCGATGCCGGCCGCGCCCGCGCCCGTGAACACCACCCTCACCTGGTCGATCTTCTTGTTGACCACCTCGAGCGCATTGACCAGCGCCGCACCAGAGATAATGGCCGTTCCGTGCTGATCGTCATGGAACACCGGGATGTTCATGATCTTCTTGAGCGCTTCCTCAATGTAGAAGCACTCGGGCGCCTTGATGTCCTCGAGGTTGATGCCGCCGAAGGTCGGCTCGAGGGCCTTGACGATCCTGATGATTTCGTCGGGGTCGTGCGTGTCGACCTCAAGGTCGAACACGTCAACGCCCGCGAACCTCTTGAACAGGACGCCCTTGCCTTCCATGACCGGCTTGCCGGCCATCGCGCCGATGTCGCCCAGGCCCAGCACCGCCGTGCCGTTCGACACGACAGCCACCAGATTGCCCTTCCCGGTGAAGCGGTAGGCCGCCTCTGGATCCTTCTCGATCTCCAGGCAGGGGCGCGCCACCCAGGGTGTGTACGCGAGGGACAGGTCGCGCTGGGTCAGACAGGGTTTCGAGGTCACGACCTCGAGTTTTCCCGGCCTGGGTTTCTCGTGATACTCAAACACATCTTCGTCGCTGATCTTGATCATGACCGTGGCCTCACCTTGAACGTGATGAGCAATGAACGCATCCGTCGGGGGACGTTAAGAGGTTGTGTCGGCTGGTATACAAGCCCCCAGCCGAAGGATGGCCCTCTATAGATTATCCCATCTCGAGTGGATCGAACAAAGGAGCCCACCGGGACGGCCAGCCGCCCCGGTTCTTGACACGGCGATCGGCCTGGACACACGATGGGCATGGGCTGCCGCTCCCCGAGCCGCCGGCACCCGCCGCGAGACCGACTGGCCAACGCCCGTCGACACCACTCCCCGGCTGAGATGATGTCGCCCCGATTCGTCGAAAGGCGCACGATGAAGACGTTTGTGATCAAGGTCGATCCGCTGACCAACGAGGAATACTGGGAGGTCTTCCTGCGCGGCCAGCAACTGCTCAGCGATCCCCTGCTCAACAAGGCGTCGTCGTTCACCGAAGAGGAACGGATCGCGCTCGATCTGGTGGGCCTGCTCCGGTCCGGCGTCTCCGATCTCGACCTGCAGGAACAGCGCACGCTCGATGCGTACCGCCGGAAGCCCGAGGACGACCTCGAGAAGTACATCTACCTCCAGGGCCTGATGGATCGGAACGAGGTACTGTTCTATCGCCTGCTGGTCAACAACCTCGCCGAGATGGTCCCCATCGTCTATACGCCGACGGTCGGCCAGGCCTGCCTGCAGCTGAGCAAGATCACGCGGCGGTACCGCGGCGTCTACATCAGCCCCGACAGCGTCGGGCGCATCGATCAGATGCTGCAGAGCATCTCACTGCCGAGCGTCAACCTGATCGTCGTCACCGACGGCGAGCGGATCCTGGGGCTGGGCGATCTGGGGTCCGACGGCATGGGCATCCCGGTCGGCAAGGTCAAGCTCTACGTGGCCGCCGGGGGCCTGCATCCGGCCTGCTGCCTCCCCGTCTGCCTCGACGTGGGCACCAATAATGAAGCACTCCTGAAGGACCCGCTCTATCTCGGGTGGAAGCACCCGCGGCTCGATGGCGACCAGTACTGGGACTTCATCGAGAAGTTCGTCCTCGGCGTGAAGCGCAACTTGCCGGAGGCCCTGCTCCAGTGGGAAGACTTCGCGAAACACAAGGCGTTCACCCTGCTCGAGCGCTACCAGGAGCGCATTCTTTCGTTCGACGACGACATCCAGGGCACCGGCGCCGTGGCGATTGCGACGATCATGACGGCCATGCGCATCAAGAACAGCCGCATCAGTGACGAGCGATTCGTGATTGCCGGCATGGGTCAGGCCGGTGTCGGCATCAGTATGAACATCCGCGCGCTGATGCGGTCCTCGGGACTGAACGACGAAGAAATCCGGCGGCGCATCTTCGCCATCGACATGCCGGGCTTGTTGATGCGGGACACGCCGGGCCTCTCGAAGTGGCAACAGCCCTTCGCCCAAGGTCGCGAGACGGTCGCCGGATGGACGCTCCGCTCCCAGGACCGCATCGATCTGCTCGACGTGGTCACCAATGCGAATCCCAGTGTGCTGGTCGGCGTGACGGCCCAACCCGGCCTCTTCAGCCACGACATCCTGTCGGCGATCGCCCGGAAGGAGCAGCGGCCACTCGTGCTGGTGCTCTCCAACCCGACGAGCAAGTCGGAATGCACGCCGGACGACGTGGCCCGCGCCACGGATGGACGAGGCCTGATCGCGACGGGCAGCCCATTCCCCGAAAGTTCGTGGAATGGCCGGACCATCACGACGTCACAGTGCAACAACCTCTACATCTTCCCGGGCGTGGGTCTTGGTGCGCTGGTCGCGAAATCGCCCAAGGTGACCCACGCGATGTTTTTCGCGGCCAGCCGGGCGCTCTCCGCCATGGTGACGCCGGCGCAGGAACAGCAGGGCTGCCTGCTGCCGCCGATGGACGATATTCGCGCCGTATCGCGCGAGGTGGCGAAAGCTGTGGCCATCGAGGCGCGCGACGCCGGGCTGGGGCGGCTCATGGATGATCAGAAGATCGCATCGGTGGTCGCGAAGGCGCAGTGGGAACCCCGCTACGCACCGTATCGTCCCGGCCGGCCGATCTCGTGACGCACCCGGGTTTCTTCCGGTAGAATCCCCGAGACTGTCTCGAACACTGAACGTGCCCAGTCGATCTCGATGTCGCGCGCCCTATGAAGATCTGCATCGTCACTGAGTACTACTATCCGCTCCTCGGGGGAATCAGCGAGCACGTCCACAATACGGGCCTGCAGTTGCTCCGCATGGGCCACGAGGTGTGGATCATCACCTCGAACCAGATCCGGCGCGAGGGCAACGCCGAGTACTGGCCGGATAAGAGCCCGTTCACGATCGTGCGGATCGGGCGCAGTTGGGGCGCGCACTGGAACGGCTCGGTGACCAATGTGACACTGGGCTTCAAGAACCTATGGACGGACATGCGTGCGGTGATGCTGAGGGAGCGGTTCGACATCGTGCACGTCCACTCCCCCCTCGTCCCGACCCTGCCGCTGATCGGGATCCTCGCGACGCCGTGCCACAGGGTGGCGACGTTTCACAGCTACTTCGACCACAGCCTGTTCTACTGGGCCCTGCGGCACGTGGCCCAGCGCTACTTCATCGACAAGCTCGATGGGCAGATCGCGGTGTCGCAAAGCTGTCTGCGCGCGCTCGAGCCGTACTTCCGGATGAACGCCCGGATCATCCCGAACGGCATCGACCTCGACGCGTTCTCGCCGGACGCCCCGACGCTGTCGAAGTACGACGATGGCAAGCTGAATCTGTTGTTTCTGAGCAGGCTCGAGCCGCGCACCGGATTGGACCTGATGCTTCAGGCCTTCGATATCGTCAAGCGCCAGCAACCGCAGGTCCGCCTCGTCGTTGTCGGCGACGGCCCGCGGCGCGCGGAGTATGAACTGATGGTGCCGCGGGAGTACGCGCACGACGTCGATTTTGTCGGGCCGGTGCTCGCCGAGCGGGCGTCGTACTATCGGACCGCCGACATCTACTGCGCGCCCATCAGCAAGGCGTCGTTCGGCATGACGCTACTCGAGGCCATGGCGTCTGGCACGCCGATTGTCGCCACTGAGAACGACGGCTATCGCGACCTGCTGGGTCCCGAAGAAGGGGTCCTGGTGCCGCATGGCGACCCGCAGACATTCGCCGACGCGATTCTGACGTTGCTGGCCGACAAGGACCTCCGCGCGAGGATGGGCCGGGCCGGGCTCGCAAAGGCGGCGCACTATGCGTGGCCGAAGATCGCGGAGCAGTTAGTATCCTTCTACGAGGAGATCCTGAGCCGTCCTCGAGAAGCCCTGAGAGCCCTTGCAGACGGCCGCCGATGATCTACCGCGTCATCGGCCTCGTCACGCTGGCGCACGTCGGGGCGGCGCTTGTGGTCAGCCGCCTGGCGCGAGCCTTCTCGCTTTTCCCCGTGTGTGGTGTGGGCCGATGGATCGCGGCCTTTCTCGTCGTCGATGCCGTCGTGCTGTACGCCATGCTCGAGCGGCGGGCACCGGTGTTCGGACGCATCTGGTGGCAGGGACCGGCCCATCGCGCGGTCGTCTCGTTGACCTTTGATGACGGACCAAACGAACCCTACACGTCGCGCGTGCTCGACGTGCTCCGGCAGGCCAACGTGAAGGCGACGTTCTTTCTGCTCGGGACCAATGCCGAACGCTATCCGGAGGCCGTGCGCCGCATCGTGGCCGACGGCCACGAGCTCGGCAACCACACGGTTGACCATGCCGTGCTTCCATTGCGGGGACCAGGTCACATCCGGTCGACGATTCGCGCGGCATCCGACATCATCGAGAAGATCTGCGGCGTGCGCCCACGCCTGTTCCGGGCTCCGCATGGCTGGCGAAATCCGTGGGTTGATTCGATCGCGCGCCAGGAAGGCTGCGAGCCAGTCGCGTGGACGCTGGGCGTGTACGACACGGACCGCCCTGGGGCGGACGCGATCCGCCAGCGTGTCGTCGACCGCCTCGCGAATGGATGCATCATCCTGCTGCACGACGGCCGCGGCTCGGAGTGGCACGCGGACGCGAGCCAGGTTATCGACGCCCTGCCCGGCATCATTGACGAGGCCCACCGGCGCGGCTATCTCTTCGCGACGGTTGGCCAGTTGATCGCCGGGGAGCCTGCTCGATGAAAGCCCGAGCCAGCCTCATGGCACTGGTCATCGCCCTCACGGTGATGGCCGTGATCCTGTACCGTCTCGACTGGCAGGCCGTGATCTCAACATGGGCTCGCGTGATCTGGCCGTGGGTGGTCGCGACGGCCATCGTCAACATCGCCAACAGTTGGGTCGAAGGGCTGCGGTGGCGAACGGTGCTGGGCGCAAGCGATGTCGTCGTGGGCGCGAGTACGACATTCTGGGCCATGCTCGTCGGCACGGTTGGCAACGTCGTCCTGCCGTTCAAACTGGGAGAGGCGGCACGGGCGTGGGCCGTGGCGCGACTGGCCAAGGCGCCGATCAGCACCGTGGCGTCAACCGTCGTGCTGGATCGCCTGGTCGATCTGGCGGCCCTCGTCATCCTGCTGATTGTCATCCCGCCCATCGTCGGCCCGGTGGTTGGCGTCAAGCTGCCAAGTCCGCGCACGTTGTTGATCGCGGTCGGCGGGGCGTTTCTGTTCCTGGCGCTCGTGGCAGCCTGGTGGCGGCACCTTCGGCGCCGCCGCAAGGCCAACGGGGCCGGTGGGTTCGGGCCGCACGTCGAGTCGTTTGTTCGCGGTCTGAACGCGTTGAGGCAGCGGCGCATCCTGGCGCAGGCCCTCGCCTGGGCCGTCTGTTCATGGTGTACCCGCGTGGCGGTCGTGTGGGTGATGCTCCAGGCGTTCGGCCTCGACTGGCCGATGATGCGGGCGGCCATGAGCCTGCTCATCATCAATCTCAGCATCGCTGTGGTGGGCACGCCCGGCAATGTCGGGACGTTCGAACTGGCGGCGGCCGGGGCGCTCAGGTTATTTGGCGAGACGCCGGAAGTCGCGATGAGCTTCGCCGTCATCCTCCATCTGGCGGAAGTCGTGCCCACGGCCCTGCTTGGCGCGCTCGCCATCTGGAAGTTCGGGCTCAGGCTGCAGCGCCCCGACCAATAGCGGGAGGCCTGATGCGCCGGTCTCGCGGCCTACCGCGTCAAAACGCGCACGACGGCGTCGGTGTCCAGCAGATTCTCGAACACGATGTCGGCGCCGGCCGCTCGGAGCGCCGCCTGGTCGGAGCCGCCGGTCGCGACGGCGACACAGTTGACGCCGGCCTTCCGCGCGGCGTCGACGTCGAGCGTCGTGTCGCCAATGATGATCACGTCGGACAATCCCCCCTTGGGGCAGCCCGCCTCGGCGGCACGCGCCATCGCGACTGGCACCAGTTCGTGCCGGAGGTTGGCATCCCCCCCGTACGCTCCACACCGGAAATGGCGCCAGAGATCAAAGTAGGCCAGCTTGATCCTGGCACCGTCCCGATAGTTCCCCGTCAACAACCCGAGATGCACCGTCTCAATGACCGCCAGGCGACCGATCAACTCGGGGACACCGGGCAGCGCGCCTTTGAAAGAGCGGCGGGACGTGCCATCGATGGGCGTCGGCACTGGCGCATCAACCTCTTGCTTGAGCCGCGCGAAGTAGGCCGTCGTGAAATCGGCGAGGTGACCCGCGGATGGCTCAACGCCGAACTTCGCCAGGGCATCCGACAGAATCGCCGGATCGGTCCGTCCCGCCATCGGCACCCCACGGAATGCGTCGGGAATGCCAAAGACCGCTTCAAACGCCCGGTTCATGGCGCGCACGCCAGCGCCACCGGTCAGCACCAGGGTCCCGTCGACATCGAACAGCAGCAGTTTCACGGTGTGTGGCCTCTTAGCCCTTCGATTCATGAATCCGGCAACGAATCTATGCACTCAGGGCTTCGTGCTGAGCGATCATTCTTCACCGAATCGCCTCGTTAGAATACGCAACGGTACTGGCGAGTCGAAGCACTCAGCCATCGCCGCCATCGGGAGTCGGCGAGCAGTTGACCGGTTGCCGGATCGAGCCTGAGCACGCGTCCGGCGACAACCCGCGCGAACCCCTGATCGGCAGTCAGGGCGAGCAGCGGGAGGCGCCGACTCCGCGCCACGCGCGCAATCACGCGGCCGAATGCGAGTGCGTGATCCGCGGCCAGCACGTTGGCATGTTCCAGCACGAGCACGCGCGGACCTGATGCGAGGGCTCGAGCCAGATGGCATCGCGCCCGGAAGGCCGCATCCAGATCGCCAACCCGCGCGTCGAACCGATCGGCGGGCAGGTCCACCTCCGCCGCCAGTCGGCGCACATCGTCGAGCACGCGATCCGGAATCGGATCAATCGACAGCGTGAAGGCCGTCGCGATGTTGGCCCCCAGGCTGAGATCGTCAACCAGCACGGCCCGCGACGACACGAGCCCGAATCGGTCGAGTGTGGCCAACCAGTCGTCAGCGTTCACAATCGCTGATGTCGCCTGCCCGAACACCGTGATGTTTCCGGCATCGGGCAACGTCGCACCGGTGACCAGGTTGACGAGTACCTCCGCGCCGGGACCATCGATGCCGGTGATGGCCACGCGTTGGTCCGCACGAAGCGAGAGGTTCGCGATCCGCAGCGGCCTCAGGCCGCCGAACTGTTTTTCCAGCCCGGCAATCCGGATGACGGGTTCCCGCGCACTCATCGCTGCTTACCAGGAGGGGCGACGCCCGGCCCGGCGGCACAGGTCGTCGAAATCGTCACCGGGCACGACGAAGCGGCCGAGACCGCCCGGGTGGTGCGACTGGTCACCGTGATAGTCGGATCCGCCAGTGATGCCGAGATCCAACCGGCGAGCCAGCGCCAGATAGCGATTGGTGTCGGCGTCGGCATGATCGGGGTGGTAGACCTCGATCGCGCCAAGTCCGGCGTGGCCCAGGTCGGCGATGATGTCGTCGATCCGGGTGAGGCCCGGATGCGCGAGCGACGCGAGGCCCCCGGACTTCTTGATGATCTGAATGGCGTCCTCGATGGTCACGCCGGCCCGAGGCGCAAACGCCGGGCACCCCTCGCCGAGGTATCGCTCAAAGGCTTCCCGCCAATTCTTGACATGGCCCGCGTCGACAAGCGCCCGCGCGATGAACGGCCGCGACACGGGTTTTCCGCCGGCGGATGCAATCACCTGCTCGATATCGATCGGCACGCCCATCGCCGCCAACCGCCGACCGATCACCCGCGCGCGCCGGATGCGGTCCTTTCGCTGGTCCGTCAGAAACGCCATCAGGGCCGGCGCGCGATGGTCGAGAAAGTACCCCAGCACGTGCACGTCCTTCTGCTGCCACACCGCCGTGATCTCGATGCCGGGCACGAAGCGAAGCCCCGAATCTCGTGCGGCCGCTTCGACGGCAGGGACCGCGTCGATCGTGTCGTGGTCGGTGACGGCGATGACCGACAGGCCGGCCGCCGCGCAGTTCGCCACGAGGGCCTCGGGCGCATCCACGCCGTCGGAGGCCGTCGTATGGAGGTGCAGATCGATCAATGGAGACGGGCGACCCGGAGTCGGGGATGCGTCTGGTGTCAGCACGGATTACGCCCGACGTCGGGCGGAGCGGGCGCGTCGCGCTGCGCGGGCCTGGCTCTCGCGCTTGGTCAGGGCGATGTACTCGCGAAGCAGGAGATCGAGGTGCCCGCGTTCCTCGTCGGCGAACTCCAGGAAGATCTGCTTGCCGGTCGAATCCTCGAATCGCTCGCCGTATCGCTTGAAGAAGCGGTGCGATGTCCGCTCGCATCGGATGCCGATCTTGAGCGCCTGTCGATCGTCCACGCCCCGCGCCACTTCTTCGGCCGCCGCCGCGAACAACCCGTTGGCGGCTCCCTTGAAGAACAGGAACGTCGGCCGCGACTCGAGTTGCGGATCCTGCTGAAGCAGTATCTGATAGCGCGACTCGAGCGCGGACAGATGGTCGCGCTCTTCGTCGGCCAGTTTCTGGAACACCCGCCGGCCGCGCGCGTCTCTCGTCATCCTCGCGGCCCGCGTGTAGAACTCGAGGCCGCTGCGCTCGGTGGCGATCGCGATGCGCAGTGCGTCGCGGGCAAACACCATCTCGCTCGTGTCGCCATCGGCCACGGCGGGTTTGCCCGTGCGGCACTCATCGCAGGTGCCGTAGATCTGCAGCACGCTCTGGCGGGCCGAAAAATTCCGGGCGACCGCCACTTCCTCAATCAGCGCTTCGATGTCGGAACTGAGGAACTCGAGCGATCGATTGCAGGTCTTGCAGATGAGATGGAAGTGGCGCGGATGCCGATACGAGTGTTCAAACCGGAACCGGCCTTCGCCGAAATCCACTTTGCGCGCGATGCCGGCATCCACCATCCACTGCAGCGTTCGGTAGACGGTCGCCCGGCTGATGCGCGCGTCCTCCCGGCGGATCAGATCCACCAGGTCGTCGGCGGAGAGATGGCCTTCGTGCTTGAGAAAGACCCCGAGGATCCGCTCGCGCTTGGTCGAGCGCTTCCCGCCTGGCGGGGCGAGGCTGGCGACGTCCGGCACGACGAGATCAGCTGGTGTTGACATCGAACGTGCCCGCCCTGAGATGATGGGCCGACGTCCGGCTTCATCAGCCGGGCGTCAGATCTATTCCGTCCTGAACGACGATCCGCACCCGCAGGTCGACTTCGCGTTGGGGTTGCGGATGGTAAACCCGCCGCCCGTCACGCTGTCGACGAAATCCACTTCCGCGCCCGTGAGGTATCGGGCGCTGATCGGATCGATGAACAGCTTCACGCCGTTCGACTCGAAGGACTGGTCGCTCGGTCCCGGACTGTCTTCGATCATCAGACCGTACTGAAACCCGGAGCAGCCGCCTCCCTGCACGAACACGCGAAGGCCGCTCTGTACCTTCTGCTCTTCGGCCAGCAACTCGTTGATCTTGGTGGCGGCCGATGTCGAAACGTTCACCATATGGGGCTCCCTGTCGATAGTCGATTCACCTGCTGTAATTATAGCGTGACCGACGCGCGCCACGCGACTGCCCCGCCGCTTTGCGCGGGCCGACACTCACCATATCATGTTATCTTACAGCGAGTTAGCCCGTTCGACGCGGCGCTCGCGCGCCTTGCTCAGGGCTAATCCTGAGCGAAGGTCCTGAGTCCCGCCTGAGCCGAAGCCCGAAGGGCGGACTATTCAGAGCCGTCAGGAATAGGCCGGGTTAGACGCCGTCAATGACGTTCAGGATCCCCTCCGCCCCGCACCCTGGAGTCGCCAGCATGGCCCACGAATACCCCTTCTACCTGGCAGGCCTTTGGGACAAGTCCTCCCACCAGCTCGCCGTCATCAACCCTTACGACGACTCGATGGTTGCGACCACGTGGCTTGCCGGGGAATCCGAGGTCGAACGTGCGACGGTGGCGGCCGTCGAGGCGGCATCCATCATGCGTCACCTGCCACTGTACCGGCGCGCGGAAATCCTGGCCCAGGCGTCGGTCGTCTTGACGAGCCGGCGCGATGAGATCGGGCGGGCACTCGCGGGTGAAGCCGGCAAACCCATCCGGGACGCGCTCACCGAAGTCGATCGCGCCGCGATGACCTTCCACGTCGCGAGCGAGGAGGCCCGCCGGCTGGGTGGCGAGGTCATCCCGCTCGACCTGGCCGCGCACGGCAAGGGCCGCATCGCCATCCTGCGCCGTTTTCCATTGGGACCAGTCGCGGGGATCTCGCCGTTCAACTTCCCGCTGAACCTGTCGGCGCACAAGATCGCACCCGCCGTGGCGGCCGGCAACACAATGGTGCTCAAGCCCGCTTCCAAGACGCCGCTGTCGGCGCTCTTCCTGGCGGCGGCGCTCGACGAGGCCGGCCTCCCCAAAGGCGCGCTCAGCGTCCTGCCGATGTCGCGCGAACTCGGCGACCGGCTGGTGACTGACGATCGGTTCAAGCTGCTGACTTTCACCGGCTCGTCGCCGGTCGGCTGGGCGATGAAGGCGCGGGCCGGCAAGAAGAAGGTCGTACTCGAGCTTGGCGGCAATGCCGGCGTCATCGTCGATGCCAGCGCCAACCTGCCGTACGCCGCGCAGCGCGTCGTCACGGGCGGGTTCGCCTATGCGGGCCAGAGCTGCATCTCGGTGCAGCGCGTCTTCGTGCACGCGAGCGTTTACGACACGTTCGCGAAGATGTTGGTCGACAAGCTCGCCACGCTGGTTATCGGCAACCCGCTCGACCCGGCCACCGACCTCGGACCGATGATCGATGCGAGCGAAGTGGATCGGATCGAGGGGTGGGTCAATGAGGCCGTCGCGCAGGGCGCACGCGTGCTGACGGGCGGGTCGCGCATCAGCCGGTCGATCTACGCCCCAACCATCCTGGAGCACGTTCCCGAAGCGTCGAAGGTGTGCGCGCAGGAAGTATTCGCGCCGGTCATCGGCTTGTACCGGTTCACCGACTTCAATGACGCCATGGCCGCCGTCAACCGGTCGACCTTCGGCCTCCAGGCCGGCGTCTTCACCAACGATCTTCTGCACATGCTGGCGGCCTACGACACCATCGAGGCGGGCGGCATCATCGTCAACGATGTGCCCACGTGGCGGATCGACCACATGCCGTACGGGGGCGTCAAGGACTCGGGCACGGGCCGCGAAGGTCCACGCTACACGATCGAAGAGATGACCGAGCCCAGGCTGCTCGTGATCAACCAGGAGATGGCGTAGCGGCTACTCCGGTTCGAACCGCCCACCGGCGCGAAGCTTGAAGAAGCGTGACGTCACGGCTGCAGTGACCTCGCGGCCGATCCGTGCGGATAGTCGGCGATGACGGCGTGGGTGCGCCGATCCACCAACACGAGTGCCGCGCGGCCAGCGCCAAAACTGATGGAGACACAGGGCCGCTCGGACGGGTCGCAGAAACTCACCCGCTGCGGTTCCCTCCGCGTTTCGGACACGATGGTGTAGAGCACGGCATCCCGGTAGCTGGCCGGGTAGATGAGCAGAGACGAGTCATCCGGAGTCGTGTTGACAATGACGCTGGTGATGCCCGCGGCCTGCAGAGCAAGGCGGTAGAACGTCACCGTCGGTTCACTGTTGTCCGCCAACTCGACCGGCGCCGCGACCCAGAGCAGTTTCCCTTTTCCCATCGCCACTTCGCGGTAGCCCTTGACGCTGCTCGGCGGGCCCTCTACCACCGTTTCGACACGATGGAGCCTCTCGCCCCGATAGTGCAGCCCGACCTCGCCGGCCTGGCCGGCGACGAACTCCTCGGGCATCACCGGGCGGACCATGGTCGGCAGCCCGATCTCCTGCATCCGCCCGGTCGGGATCCAATGCTCGTCCTCATCAAACGGCCCAGTCACCAGCAGCGTCGTCCCCTGCTCCAGCCACACGCGTAACTGCGCCCACGCCTTCCTGGTGAGGATCCGGGGACACGGGAGGATGGCGAGTTTCGGCGGAACCGGCCAGGTGTCGAGATTGAACTCGCCGACCGCCGCCATCGGCACACGGCAGTGGTAGTGCATGACACGCACGGCTCGCTTGGTCGCCTCGATCGCGCTTGTCCTCACGCTGAACTGATTCGCCTGCGGAATGACGAGCAGCACCTGCTCGCGCTCGCGGCCCTCGAGGTGGGGCGCCGCTTCGCGGACAAACGCCGTGATCCCGCGCCAGGCATCGAATTCAGGTTTGATCGAACCATCAGGCCTGAGAAGGCCAATCGCCGCCTCGTTATCGGACGGCATGTAGGGATTCGTATTCCAGATCCAGTTGATGTACCCGGCGCCGCCCACGCCAATGGCGAGCGCCAGTTTGCGCTCGAACAGATTGCGGACCTCCTCTTCGCTTCTCCAGGGACGGCCGTCCGCCGTCTCGTAGAACATCACGCCAGTTTCCTGGACGAGGTTGGGCTTCGCGGGGTGTTTCGAGACGACCATGTCCCACAGCAGGTCGTCGTTGTACCACCACGTGTGAATGCTCGTCAGGTCCACCGACGGGCCGAAGAAGTGGTTGGACGGCCGCTCGCCCGTGCCGCCCTCATCCTGGCCCACCGTGATCAGCTGTCCAGGCGATCCCGCGGCGCGGATCGCCGTCGCCATCTCGTCCACCCATTCGCGGAACATGTCCTGTGCGAACAGGCGGTAGTCGACCGCCTTCAGTGGCCGGCGATGGCCAAAGAGATTTGTGTCGGTAAAATCCGCGATCTCAGGTAGTCCCAGACCTTCACCTACGGTCCCGCGCCACAGTTGCTGGATGGTCGCCTCACGCTCGTCTGGCGTGGCCGCCGGATACCGGGACGCCAGCCACGCGGCCCACCGACGCCGCTCGTGTTCGTCGCCGTTCGGACGGGTCAACCACAACTGGTCAGGCGAGCAGAACGATGGCTCGTTGATCAAATCCCAGGTCACATGCGTCATCGCGCGGTACCGGCCGACGATCGCGGTGACGAATCGTTTCTGCGCCGCGACCGCCCGCGGATCGAGATAGGCATTGCTGCCGCCCCACATCGGCGGCAGGAATGCGAAGAACGTGAAGACGATGCCGATGTCGTGACGCGTGGCCGTGAGCATAAAGGCATCGAGCGCCCGCAGCGCGGCCTCGTTCGTCACGCCATCGTCTCGCATGTAGCTGGTCCAGCCGGTCCACAGCCCGGTGCGCACGACATTGACGCCCGCGCGGCGCATCGCCGCGAAGTCGCGATCCCACACGTCGGGATTCGGCTCGAGCAGGAACCGGCGATGCACGTCGGACGCCATGTAGGTGGTGCCTGTCACCGGGAACGGCTTGCCATCACGGCGCAGGCTGACGGTGTCGGCGGTGACCGGCGTGCCTCGCGCGAGAGCCGCCTCGTCTACCACCCAGAAGCCGGAAGACGCCCGAAGCTCGGACTGTCCCGTGCGGGTCAGGCGGGCATCAACGCGGTACATGCCCGGCGGAAACACGCCAAACGTGTCGGTTCGCTCAATCGACGGGCCGCGACCGGCCACGAGGCCGCCTCCATTCGCAACGACCTTCCCGCCGCTGTCGACGATCTCGATGGCGACGGTGCCGTCATTCGGCGCTTCGACGCCCATCCCCGGACGGACCAGCTCGGTGGTGACGACCAGCGGTTCACGGTCGCGGTAGCACGCGAGCGATGGCCGCACCTGAAGCCGCTGGCATCCGGCGGCCGCAGCGGCCGTCAGCGCCCGAATCAGTTGGGCCGTCACCGATCCGGTGCTGGTCACCAGGACCCAGCGTCCGCCAGCTCGCTCCCCGCGCACCCGATCGATGAGCACGACCGGAGCAGCGATGGGCCATCTGGACACCGCCTTGCCGGCCTCGGTGTCGATCCGCATCGCTGCCAGCAGCGGTTCGATCATCGCGTCGCGCGGGCCGTCTGATCCGTCTTCGTCGGGAAATTGCCTGGTCTCGCTGAACCGCACGTAGAACGCGAAGGCGCTTGGTGTGGAGATCTGCCCCAAAAGCGCGGCCGCGAACGGATGCCGCGCCGAGACTTCCCACTCAACCGCCGGAGGGATCGTGATGGGAAACGCCTGCGTGATGCCGAGGCTCTTGTGGTAAGCCGTCTGTCGCACTTCCGGCCGCCACGCACCGCTGCCGCCGACGACGGGGACGGCGAGCGGTACGCCACCGAGATTGACCCAATGGCCGCCGGCCGCGAGAAACGCGCGGATCGCGTTCCACGCGTGCTTGGGGAACGCGCTGCCGTACGGGGTCACCAGTACATCGAACCGATCGCGTGTGAGCTGGTTGGCGAGCGCGTCAACGCCGAGCCAGGCGGCATCGAATTCAGCGAGAGCCTCGCGAAGCTGCGGCTCGGGAACTGGCTGCGCATCGATCGAGGGAAAACCCGGCTCCAGCAGCACGGCGACGCGCCGCTTGTCGGCCGGCGTCGTCTGCAGCAGTTCCCCGACCGCCTCGAGACCGGACGCCTGCATGCCGCTCGCCACGGCGACGCCGCCCACGGTGTTGAGGAATTCGCGTCGGTTCATGTATCTCTAGTCCCCAATCCCGAATCGCAGGCTCTATCGGCCCCTGATAGGGGTAGGGAGAGACGATTGTGTTCGTCCCCCCCTCCCTCCGAACTGGACGGGCGGTTCTCCCGCATCCAGCTCTCCAGTTGGTGGTGTCACCTCGATGAGGGGTGACGCGCAGCAGCGTAGGCGTCGACCA
>JAPKZQ010000021.1 GCA_026393675.1 Acidobacteriota bacterium
CCATCCGTCGACACCGGCTGACCGTCCGTCACCGCCATGTCGGTGTGTCCGGGTCTGGGCAGGCCGCGCGCCTTCGTGTCGTTCGCCGGAGAGCTCGGCTCATCTTGAACGCGTGAGGGATGCACCTCCCTTACCGCTTACATTCTACCCGTGCTAAAGTAGGCCCGATGAGCGTCAGCTTCAGTATCGAACTCGACCGCGAAGGCGATGGTCGTTGGATCGCCGAGATTCCCGACCTTTCGGGTGTGCTCTGCTATGGAGCCACCCGCGACGAGGCAGTCGCCCGCGTCCAGGCATTGGCGCTCCGTGTCCTGGCCGAGCGACTTGAGCACGCTGAAGCCCCAGCCGAACTCCTCGACGTTTCGTTCCGCGCGGCGTGAGTAACTGGCCCTCGACAAAGGCACGTCGCGTACTCGCCGCGCTCACGCGAATCGGCTGGAAGCCAAAGCGGCAGTCGGGTTCCCACCGGACCCTGAGTCGACCTGAGTGAGCAGACTTCGTATTTGCATTCCACGACGACGAAGAACTCGGTCCGAACATGCTCGCGCGTATCGCCAAGAAGACGGGTCTTCGCTCCGAGGACCTTTAGCCTGTTCTTCTGTCTGCCCAACGACGCGTCGCCGGATCGTACGCGGTCACCGACGCTGCGGTCCGTCCCGCCCGCCGCGCCCAACGTGGCACCCGTGGCCGGTGACGCCTGGCGGATCATCGTGACCGACGCGGATTGCGCGGCGGCGTGTGCCGACCACGTGGCCTGACGCGCGCCGACGGCCACGGGCTTCGAGGAGAACCCGCCGAAACCCATTTCGGTTCTACGATATCCTTCTTATCATCTATTTCCTCACTGGCTCCGTCCCCGGGCCGCGTCAGCCCGATCAGTTCCAGATCCTCCCACGTTTCATCGAGGCGGCCCGGAAGACTGACGCGGAGCACCAGGTTGTCGCGCAACATCGCCACCGCCGGGCCGACGATGCCGCCGCCGCCGAGCGAGCAGCCCAGCGCCCAGGCGCGGCCAACGAGGGCTCCATCGAGATAGATCCGCAGATCCTTGAACCCGAAGCCGGGGCCGGAACCGAAACCGCGGCGAGCCGCGCCCGATTGTCCGCCAATTGTCCGCCAAGAAGTGCCCGTTCCAACAACTGCAATCGCATCCTTGTTGGACAGCGACTGGACGAAGGAACGCGACCGGTGGGTGCGCCTAGAGTTGCTTGGTCGTACGCATTAACCCGGCGTTGACGAAATCGACCGCTGCCCACGAGTGGCGAGATGGACGTCAGCGCTCATGCGTCGACCAGCGAATAGCTCGTGCTCCGGCCGCCGCCGGCATCTCTTTGCAGCAGGCCCAAGTCGATGAGGCTCTGGATGTCGCGGAGCGCGGTGTCATGCGAGCACTTTTCGAGCTTCGCCCATTTGGTTGTTGTCAGCTTCCCCTCGAACCCATCGAGCAGACGGTTGACGATGTCGCGCTGCCGATCATTCAGCGGCACCCGCGCGTGCCTGTCCCAGAACCGCGCCTTGCGAAGAACGGCACCCAACGTCACTTCCGTTCCGTCGAACGCGCGTCTGAGACACCCCAGGAACCATTCCATCCACGGCGTCACGTCGAGCGTGCCCTTCTGCGTCTTCTCGAGGATGTCGTAGTAGTCGTTCCGCTCGTGGCGGATCTGTGCCGACATGCTGTAGAAGCGCTGCGGGCTGTGCTCCGAGCGCGCCAGCGCCCAGTCGGCGATCGCACGCGCAATCCGTCCGTTACCGTCATCGAACGGGTGAATGGTCACGAACCACAGATGCCCCAGCGCAGCGCGCAGCACCATGTCCGTCTTGTCCGCGCTGTCATTCGCCCATACGAGAAACGCGGACATCTCCTTGTCGAGAAGCGTTGCTGCCGGTGCTTCGTAGTGCACCTTCTCTTTGCCGACGGGCCCCGAAACCATCTGCATTGGGCCGTCGGCATCTTTGCGCCACGCGCCCACGATGATTCTTCGCATCCCGCTTCGGGCAGTCGGAAACAGCGCCGCGTGCCATGCGAACAGGCGCTCATCGCCGAGCGGCGTCGCGTAGTTCTGCGTGGCGTCGAGCATCATCTCGACCACGCCCACAACATCCCGCTCGGCGGCAACAGTGCCCGCGGTCTCGATGCCGAGCCGCCGGGCGATTGAGGAGCGCACCTGGGCCGCGTCGAGTTTCTCGCCCTCGATTTCACTCGACTTGAGAACATCAAGTGTGAGCGTTGCCAACTCGGCTTCCTTCTGGAGCGTGAACCCAAGGCTCTCCATCCGGCCAAGGAGCCGGCCCTGCCGATGGCGGGTATCGGCCAGAGGCCCGGCAAGCGCCTTTTGATCCCAGCGGAACTTGGGCCAATCGGCCAGCTGATGGATGTGACGGGTCATTCTACGCATAACAAGCGTAGATTATGGGGCCTATTCTACGCAGAGTCAATGATTAAATACGCATGTGGTGCGTAGATTAAGGCCGCTAATCTACGCAGCGAGGCCAGATCTGTGGTGCCCGGCGAGCGGCCGGCCATCACCATGCCTCAGCACCGCGACTTCGCTCTGCATCGAAACCGGTCCCCGCGATGAGAAGCGCGCGATCATGAGCACGTCGAGGTGGCGTGACTCACGTAACTCGCCCTCCGAGATTCCCGGTACGGTTCAGTAGCGTTCATTGACGGATCTCGGTGTTGGTTCAGGCCAGCGGCATCGCTGAGGCGCCCGAGCCTGATCACGTTCGTCCAGCCGGGCTGCGAGCATTGCCGACAGCTTCTCCACAATCTCGACGCGGTCGCGGACCGATACCTGGGCGCAGTGCAGGTGGTCGCGATTGCGCTGGGCACTCGGGACACGGTGAACGCATTTGCGAAGGAACTCTCGTTGCGGTTTCCGGTGGCGGTGGACGATCAGCAGGCGTTCAGCAGACACTTCGGCGGCACCGTCGTGCCGCTGACTCTGGCAACAAGTGCCGAGGGCCGAATCGTGCAGGTCCTGATCGGCGAACAATCCGCGACGACACTAGAAGTCTTGATTGATTCGGATCTGAGTTTTTGAGTCAAGTTTTCTACGCAGCAAGGTGCACCTCCGTCAGATAGGCGTCCATCGCGTGCTCCAGCCGCTGGTAGGCCGCGTGGCCCGCGCGCGATGCGGGCGACGCG
>JAPKZQ010000022.1 GCA_026393675.1 Acidobacteriota bacterium
ACGCAAGGCATACTCGGTGAACGTCGAGGGAAGCCGTATGCGGGAAATCCGCACGTACGGTTTGACGAGGGGTTGCTGGTCCGTGCGTGATTCCACGGCGGACTGGGGCCTACTCCACCCGGCTTGCGTGAGCGGGGACGCAGTGCGAGCCCACGCCCTGTATGATGGAGAGACGATGCTGCCGACGATCGACTGGCAAGACGATACCGTGGTCATGATCGACCAGCGGAAGCTGCCCGGATCCGAGATCTGGGTTCGGTGCCGCACCGCGAACGACGTGGCGAAAGCCATCAGGACGATGGTGATTCGCGGGGCGCCGGCCATTGGCGTCGCGGCGGCCATGGGCATCGCGATCGGGATGCGCCGGAGCAAATCGACCGGGACTCGGGCGTTCGCGACCGAGTTCCAGAAGATCTGTAACATCATGGCGGCGACGAGGCCGACCGCCGTCAATCTGTTCTGGGCCATCGAGCGGATGAAACGCACCTTTGCCGCGGCGGCGCTTGCGGGTGCGTCCGTCGACGAGATCCGCGCCAGCCTTGAAGCCGACGCGCACGCGATCCACGACGAGGATGTGGCCAGTTGTCGGGCGATGGGACGGCATGGCGCGGCGCTCGTGCCGGACGGCGCTCGCATTCTGACCCACTGCAACGCGGGGGCGCTGGCGACCGCCGGGTACGGCCCGGCGCTTGGCGTCATTCGAGGCGCGGTGGAGCAGGGGAAGCGCATCACCGTGATGGCCGATGAGACGCGTCCGTTCCTGCAGGGCGCGCGACTCACGGCATGGGAGCTGGTGCGCGACGGCATCGACACGACGGTGATCACCGACAACATGTCCGGCGCGATGATGCGCCAGGGCCTCGTTGATCTGGTGGTGGTTGGCGCGGATCGGATCGCGGCCAACGGGGATGTCGCCAACAAGATCGGTACCTACTCGGTGGCCGTCCTGGCACAGGCACATGGCATCCCGTTCTACGTGGCGGCGCCGATCTCAACAGTGGACCTGGCGACGCCAGACGGATCGCGGATTCCGATCGAGGAACGCCACGCTCGCGAAGTGACACACATGGGCAACACGCGGCTTACGCCGGAAGGGGCGAAAATCAGGAACCCCGCGTTCGACGTGACGCCCAACGCGTTGGTCACCGCCATCATCACCGAGCGCGGCGTATGCCGGCCGCCGTACGCTGACTCGTTGCGCGAGGCGGTGGGCCCAATCCGCGCGGCAGAGGATGTCCCATCGGTGTGATGCGATGGCAACGATGCGCATCCTCGGAATCGAATCATCGTGTGACGAGACGGCGGCCGCGGTGGTCGAGGAAACCACCGATGCGGCGAAACCGTGGGTGGTGCGATCGAGCGTCGTGGCCTCGCAGGTGGAGATCCACCGCGAGTGGGGCGGCGTCGTGCCGGAGTTGGCGTCGCGCCAGCACGTGCGCGATATCTGCGGCGTGGTCGAGCGGGCGATGGCCGAGTCGCAGACCGGCCCACGCGATCTCGGCGCGATTGCCGTGACCCAGGGGCCGGGACTGGTCGGGAGTCTGCTGGTCGGGCTCTCATTCGCCAAATCGCTGGCCGCGGTCTGGGATCTCCCGCTCGTGCCGGTTCACCACCTGGCCGGTCACATCGAATCGCTGTTTCTTCAGCACGGTCACCTGCCGCTTCCGGCCATCATCCTCGTCGTCTCTGGCGGGCACACGAGTCTCTACGAGGTGCGCCAGCCCGGACGCTACGATCCACTTGGCAGAACGCGAGACGATGCGGCGGGCGAGGCCTATGACAAGGTGGCGAAGCTGCTCGGGCTTGGCTACCCGGGCGGTCCGGTGATCGACAGGCTTGCGCGCGGCGGCAACGACCGCGCCGTCGCATTTCCGATTGCCCGCATGACACATCCGGATCGCAACGCGCCACTCCTGAAAGGGCAGTGGGATTTCAGTTTCAGCGGGCTGAAGACATCGGTGCTCCGCTACGTGAAGGCCCGGGGCGTTGGTTGGACGCCGAGTGCGGCGGAAACCGCTGACATCTGCGCCAGTTTCCAGCGTTCGGTGGTTGAGGCGCTACTCGACAAGACGTTCGCGGCCGCGCGCTGGTACGGGGCGCGCAGCGTCGGCATCGCCGGTGGCGTGTCGGCCAACAGCCGGCTTCGCGCCGACGCGATGGCGGCGGGTGAGCGGATCGGGGTGCCGGTCTTTGTGCCGTCGTTGGCGCTCTCGACCGACAATGCCGCCATGATCGCCGCCGCAGGCCTTCGGCGATTCCACGCCGGCGTGCGCGCCGGCCTGGATCTGAACGCCGACGCGTCGCTGCCGCTGGTGTAGCGAGGCGGCGCAGTAGTCAGACGCAAGAAGCAAGAAGTAAGAAGTAAGAAGTTCGGTAGTCAGTAGTCGGTGGGAAGACGAAAGACAGCCCGCGGGGCAAACATGTGACGTGGCGATTCGCGGAGCGGCCCCTCGAACCAAGCCGACAGCGAAGTCCTGAGCGAAGTCGAAGGGCGTCAGTCTGCAAAACGCGCCGTGAGGGCCAAGACAGGCGTTGGGTAGGGTCCCAACGCGCGTTCGGCGACAACTCCCGGAAGGCGCGTTTTGGTGCGCCGTGAAGCGGCGTGTTCCTCGTGGGATGAAAGGAGCCCACCCCTATGAACCGCTGAGCAGTAGGGTAGCGCGGTCCCCTGCGTGAGGTCGTGAGACCTCCAGCAGAAGCGGGACCTGTATG
>JAPKZQ010000023.1 GCA_026393675.1 Acidobacteriota bacterium
AAGGCATACTCGGTGAACGTCGAGGGAAGCCGTATGCGGGAAATCCGCACGTACGGTTTGACGAGGGGTTGCTGGTCCGTGCGTGATTCCACGGCGGACTGGGGCCTACTCCACCCGGCTTGTGTGAGCGGGGACGCGAAGCGAATCGCCACGTCACCGGCGTCGAACGGCCCGCCTCCGGCCGGAAACGTGTTTTGCCGGCTCGCGTGAGCGGGGACGCGGAGGAACCGTCGTCCCGCAGGCCCGGGGCGACGTGCACGCAGCAAGAAGTGGGAATGCATTCGAACCGTGGACCGCTGGCCCTCGTATCTATCTGATGAATATGACCGATCCACCTGCCGGCCCCGTCGTCCAAATCGAGCATCTGTCCGTGGTCTACGGCAAACAGCCGGCGCTGCGCGATGTCACGGCCGTGTTTCCGGCCGGCGCCGTCGGCCTGCTCGGGCCCAATGGCGCCGGCAAGTCCACGTTGCTCAAGGCGCTGCTCGGCTTCATCAAGCCCACCGACGGCCGCATGAGTGTGCTCGGTTTCGACGTCGCGGTCTCGCCGTCCGAGGTTCGCGCCAGGCTCGGGTACATGCCCGAGATTGACGCCCACATCCCAGGGATGAACGCGGTGTCGTTTGTGGCCTACTGCGGTCAGCTGGCGGGACTGCCTCATGTCGATGCGATGCAGCGTGCCCACGAAGTGCTCTACTACGTCGGTCTCGGCGAGGCGCGCTACCGGAACGTCGAGACCTACTCGATGGGGATGAAGCAGCGCATCAAGCTGGCCCAGGCGCTGGTGCACGACCCCGATCTCCTGTTTCTCGACGAGCCGACCAACGGCATGGATCCGAAAGGGCGCGAGGAGATGCTCGAGCTTATCAGGGACCTCGCGCACAACAAGGGCGTCAACCTGATTCTCTCGTCGCACCTGCTGCCAGACGTCGAGTACACCTGCGATCACGTCGTCGTGCTGCACCAGGCCCGCATCGCGACGCAGGGCCCGATTGACGAACTCAAGGGACCACGCGGCAGCGCCTTCGAACTGCGGGTCAAGGGCGATCGCGTCGCGTTTGCCCGGGTGCTCGATGCCGCGGGGATGGTGAGCAAGGCGGCCGAGGAAGACATCATGCGTGTGTTCGTGCCCGACGAGAAGGGGGCGCTGGCGCTGTTCCAGCTCGCGGCCCGGGAAGGCGTGCAGGTGCGTCACCTGCGGCCGAGCGTCCCGACGCTCGAAGACGTGTTTGCCCAGGCGGTGGGCGAGGAGTAGACCGTGCCCATCCACGATCAGAGTTACCGCCGGTACACAGGCCAGCGCTCGCCGAAGGGACGGGCGTGGACGGTGATCGCGTCGGCGGGTGTCAAGAACATGCTGGGGAAGAAGGCGTTTCTCTGGCTGCTGATCCTCGCGTGGCTGCCGTTTGTCGTGCGCTCGGTCATGCTCTATCTCTCGGCGAACTTCCCGCAGATGTCGATCATCTCGCCCTCGCCTGAGATGTTTCGCCGGTTCCTCGAGCAGCAGGGCGTGTTCGTGTTCTTCATCACGATCTTCACGGGTGCCGGACTGATCGCCAACGACTTACGCGCCAACGCGCTGCAGATCTACCTGTCCAAGCCGCTCGACCGCATCGAGTACATCGCCGGCAAGTTCGCGGTGCTGGCCTTCTTCCTGCTGCTGGTGACCTGGCTGCCGGCGATGATGCTCGTCCTTGTCCAGATCGTCTTCGCGGGCAACTTCACGTTTATCTCATCGAATCCCTTTGTGCTGCCGGCGATTTTCGTCTACACGGGCATCGAGACGACGGTGCTCGGGCTGGTCATGCTGGCGTTGTCGTCATTGTCAAAGAGCGCGCGATTCGTCGGCATCATGTATGCCGGCATCATCTTTTTCACGCAGGCCCTCTACGGCGTCGTCTTCGTCGTCACCCGGAACAGCGCCTTCTCATGGATGGCGTTGTCGTCGAACCTGATGCAGATCGGCGACCTGGTCTTCCGGCTGCCCGGCCGCTTTCAGGCTGGGGGGCTGGTGACGACGATCGCGCTGGTCGCCACGGTGGCGCTGGCCGCCTTTGTGCTCGAACGGCGCGTGCGCGGCGTGGAGGTGGTGACATGACGCCGCTGGTGGTGGCCGATCACATCTCGAAGTGGTACGGCCAGGTCATTGGCCTCAATGACGTCAGCGTGTCGATCCCGACCGGCATCACCGGGCTGCTCGGGCCGAACGGCGCCGGCAAGTCGACGCTGATGAAGCTGCTGACGGGCCAGCTCAAACCGAGCAAGGGCTCAATCACGGTGCTCGGTGAGGCCGTCTGGGGGAATCCGAGGCTGTTTTTCCGCGTCGGCTTCTGTCCTGAGCAGGACGCGTTCTACGACCGGATGACGGGCCTCGAGTGGGTGTGCGGACTGGTTCGGCTCAATGGCTACACCGAATCGGAAGCCAATGCGGCCGCGCGCACGGCGCTCGAGCGGGTGGATCTGGTTGACGCGGCCAACAAGAAGATCGGCGGCTACAGCAAGGGCATGCGCCAGCGCGTCAAGCTCGCCCAGGCCATCGTCCACGATCCGGAACTGCTGATTCTGGACGAGCCGCTGTCAGGCATGGACCCGATCGCCAGGCGCCGGACTATTCGCCTCGTCAAGGACTGGGCCAGGGCCGGCAAGAGCATCATCGTGTCGAGTCACATCCTGTACGAGATCGAAGCGATGACGTCGAACATCCTGCTCATCAACAATGGCCGCATCCTGGCCGAGGGTGATGTGCACAGCATCCGCGACCTCATCGACGAACATCCGCACACGGTGCATGTCCGCGCGGACCACCCGCGCGACCTTGCCCGCGAGTTCCTCACTCGAGACGATGTGTTGAGCCTCAAGCTCGAGCAGGAGGCGATCATCATCGAAACGTCGAAGCCCGACAGCTTCTATCGGTACCTGACGGAACTGGCGGCGTCGGGCCAGGCGGGCACGATTACCGAGGTCACCTCGCCCGACGATAACCTGCAAGCGGTCTTCAAGTTCCTGGTCAAATGAGCACCACGACACCCGACACGAACGTGACGCTTCCCACGGCCGGTCCCGCGATGCCCGGCCCCGCGATCCGGCAGGCTCCGCCATTCGCGACGGCGGCGCTCCGCGTGTTCGACCTGTCACTCAGCCAGATGCTCTGGTCGAGGCGGACGATCTTTCTGGGCCTCGTCGTCGGATCGCCGGTGGCGCTCGGCCTCATGCTCCGCATCCTCGATGCGTTCGGCTTTACCGGAGGGATTCGGATGGGTGGCGCCCCAGTGCCTGGGGCGGCGGTGTTCGGCAGCATGATCTGGCTTCTGTATCTCCGGTTCCTCGTACCCGTACTTGGCGTGTTCTATGGAACCTCGCTCATCGCCGACGAGGTCGACGACAAGACGATCACCTACCTGTTTGTCCGCCCGATCAGCCGGCGCGCCGTGTTGGTCGGCAAGTATCTGGCCTACGTCGTGACCACCGTGTTTGTGGTCCTGCCGTCGGTCGTCGTCCTGTACCTGTGCGTGCAGCCGCTCGGCCATGGCTCGCTGGCCGAGGGGTTCACGAGTCTGCTGATCGACCTCGGCCTGCTCGGCGTTGGACTGGCCGCGTACGGGGCCTTGTTCGCCCTGATCGGGGCAGGCATCAAGCACCCCCTCGTCACCGGATTGGTCTTCGCCTTTGGCTGGGAGCAGCTCGCGCTGGTGCTGCCTGGCTACCTCAGGAAATTCACCATTGCCTATTACTTACAGGCGTTGGTGCCCCACGCGATGCCGGCCGATGGGCTGGGGAGCTCCTTGCAGTCGCTGTTCCGGGATATCCCGTCTCCTGCCGCGAGCCTCTCGGTCATTTTTGCGATGATTGTCATTTTTCTGGCGATCGCGGGGTGGATGGTCGAGAAGCGCGAGTACGTTCTCGAACAGTAAGAACCAGGTCGGTGATAACTCGCTGATTCTGAGGGAACTTCCGTCTTTGGCCGCCGTATAGTCAGAGTAAGAGGCGAGGCACATATGACCGGAAAAACACGTTACTTCCTGGTTGGTTCGGCACTGGTCTTCTTTGTTGGCCTGTCGATTGGTCTGGTGGCCTACTACGGCGGCATGCCGCAGGGGCTGTTTGCCTCGAATAGCGGACCGGCGGAACTCAAGTTCGTCCCCGAGGATGCAGCCGTCGTGGCGTACGCCAACGTCAAGCAGGTGATGAGTTCGGACCTGCGTCAGCGCCTGCGGCAGTTCGGCGGGCCGACCGACGAGGGCCGCAACGAATTCAAGACGGCGACAGGCATCGATATCGAGAACGACATCGAGTACGTGGTCGCGTTCATGGGCAAGCGGCAGGCTGATGCCGCGGCCAACAGCATCAACGGTCTCGTGCTGGCCCGCGGCCAGTTCGACCAGGGCCGGCTGGAGGCGTTCGCGCGAGAGAAGGGCGCGACGATCGAAGACTACAAGGGCAAGCGGCTCATCAAGCCCAGCGTGAACGATGATAAGTTGGGCAACAAGCACGAGCGCGACCTCGCGTTGGCGTTCCTGGACAAGGGGCTGGTGGCGATTGGTGGCGACGCCATGATTCGTCGCCTGATCGACGGGGCAGGCGCGTCGTCGAAGACGGCTCGCGACAACGCCGAGATGATGAAGCTCATCGCCGACCAGCGCGATGCCAGCATGTGGGCGGTCGGGCAGTTCGAGGCCATTTCGTCCCAGGCGAAGCTGCCGCAGGAAGTGACGGACCGGATCCCCCCGATCACGTGGTTTGCGGCGAGCGGTCACGTGAACGGCGGCGTGCAGGTGATGGTGAAGGCCGAGACGAAGACCGACGAGGCGGCCACCAACCTGCGCGATATCGTTCGCGGATTTGTCGCGCTGGCAAAGATGCAGGCTGGTAATCGGCCAGAGGCGCAGGCCCTGTGGCCAAACGTCGAGATGGGCGGCACTGGCAAGACCGTGTCGCTGTCGTTCGGCGTCAGCACGCAGCTCATCGACGCGATGACACCGAAGAAGCGCGACTCCGGCGGGACGCCGAAGCCGGCGGCCCCGAAGAAACCGGAAACGTCTGAGAAGCCCGCAAAGTAGGAACAACTCGACCGGGGCGCGCCCTCGCCGCGCGCCCCGTTATCTTGACTATCGGGCAGCACTCACCTACACTTCCTCGATACCCAAGGCCCTTTTTCTCGCCATGCACTCGCGGCAGCATGTCGCGATTCGACTGTGAAATGCGCGCGCGTTGCGGCTTGGAGGCATTTCTGCCAGTGAGTGAAAAGGTCTTCGTCTACGGAACCCTCATGGGCGGCTTCGACAGGCGCCGACGTGCCGGCATCGATACCCGCATGCGACTCATCGGCCGTGGCTCGATCGAGGCCGCGCTCTACGACCTGGGGATCTTTCCGGCCGCCATTCCCGCGCCTGACGGCCGCGTCTGGGGTGAGGTCTACGAGATCGAGGACGACCCGTCCGTGCTTGCCAAGCTCGACGAGATTGAAGGGTATCGTCCCTCCGAACCCGATGCCAGCCTCTATACGCGTTTGCAGGTTCTGGTGATGCTCGACGATGGACGTGTCGATGCGGCGTGGGTGTACTTCTACAACGCTCCGCTCGGCCGTGCGGAGCGCATCGCCTCTGGCGACTACCTCGAGTACCTCAAGGTGAAGTAGGCCCTTTGGGTGGATGAGCGGCACCGCGTGCCGCCCTCCGCTCTGAGACGCCATCAAGGTACGACTTGATGGCGGACGCAGCATGCGGCGGCACGTCCACGAACTCGATCCCCGCTCGATAGCGCACCAGTTCGCCGCCCAGTTCCGCGATGCTGCAGTGGGCCACCCGGCCTTTCACGACAATCGAATGGTCATCCAGCTCAAGCCGGAGGTCGTGGATGGAATTGAGGACCAGCGGGAATGCCGTGTCCAGCATGGCGCCACGTTGGCTGAACTCCCTGATCTCCACCGGCGCCACCACGCTGACTTCGCCCGGTAAGCCACCGGGCACCTCCACGCGCGCCACCGAACGTTTGTCATGTGTCATCGGGCCGAACTATAACACGGGGTGAATATGGGGCGAACACCCGCGGGAGAAGGAGGGCGCCGGCGAGCGTTGGGGACCAGAAACCGGGGGCGAGCTGCTCCATTCTGATAAAATAGACGGCCTTGCGGGCACAAATTGGAGATCATGCACAGGCCGCGCCTCGCGGCCCGCTCCATCCTTCAGTCGGTCGTCTCTGCTGCTGAGGTCAGAACCATGCGCATTGCGGTCATTCCCGGCGACGGCATCGGCAAGGATGTCACCGCCGAAGCGGTCAAAGTGCTTCACACCGTCGCGGACGTGTTCGGTCGCCGTCTCGATCTCGAGATGCTGCCCTACGGTGCCGACTATTTCCTCGAGACCGGCATCAGCATGCCGCCGAACGGCTACAAGATGCTGCGCGATGAGTTCAACGCGGTGTACATCGGCGCGCTCGGCGATCCGCGCGTGCCCGACATGCGCCATGCGCGCGACATCCTGCTCGGCACCCGCTTCGAACTCGATCTCTACGTCAATCACCGGCCGGTCAAACTGCTTGATGCGCGCCTGTGTCCACTGAAGAATCGCGGCCCGGCGGACGTCAACTTCGTCGTGTTCCGCGAGAACACCGAGGGCATGTACGTGGGCATCGGCGGCCGTTTCAAGGCGGGCACCGAGGATGAGATCGCGATCCAGGAGGACATCAACACCTACAAGGGCGTGCATCGCATCATCAGGCATGCGTTCGAGCACGCGAAGGCGAAGGGTCTCACGAAGGTGTGCATGGCCGACAAGAGCAACGCGCTCACGATGGGGCACGCGCTGTGGCAGCGAGTGTTCTCAGAGGTGGCGCCGCAGTATCCAGGCATCGAGGCGACGCATCTCTACATCGATGCGCTGACGATGCAGATGGTCAAGAACCCGGGACAGTTCCAGGTGATTGTGACCAACAACATGTTCGGCGACATCATCACCGACCTGGGCGCGCAGTTGCAGGGCGGGCTCGGGATGGCGGCGTCGGGCAACCTGCACCCGGGCCGCACGTCGATGTTCGAACCGGTGCACGGGTCCGCGCCGAAGTACGCCGGGAAAAACGTCGCCAACCCGTTCGGGGCGATCCTGTCGGCGGCACTCATGCTCGAGTATCTTGGTCTCGCCGACGAAGCCCGGGCGGTCGAAGCCGCGGTCGAGCAGGCCGTCGTCACTGGCAATGGGCCGGCGGAGATTGGCGGCAAACTCGGAACCAGGGAGACCGGGGACTACGTCGTGAATGTAATCAGAAGCAAGAAGTGAGAAGCAAGAAGACCCTCATGAACCAAACACCCGTCTACGTCGTGAACGGCGCCCGCACCCCGATGGCCGAGTACGCAGGGGCGTTCAAGGACATCTCCGCGCTCGATCTCGGCGCCATCGCGTCGAAAGCCGCGCTTGCGCGCAGCGGCGTGGCGCCCGGCCAGGTCGAGCACGTCGTGTTTGGCAACGTGCTGCAGACCAGCGCCGACGCCCTGTATGGCGCGCGGCACGTGGGGCTCAAGGCCGGCCTGCCGATCGAGGTGCCCGCGCTGACCGTCAACCGGCTGTGCGGGTCGGGCATTCAGGCCGCGGTGTCGGCTGCCCAGCTCATCCAACTGGGCGAGGCCGACGTCGTGCTGGCTGGCGGCACCGAGAACATGACGCAGGCGCCGCACGTGATTCGCGGACTGCGAAGTGGGCTGCGGCTTGGCCAGGGCAAGCTCGAAGACGCGCTCTGGGAATCGCTGACCGACACGTACTGCGGCTGCAGCATGGCGATCACGGCCGAGAACCTCGCCACCAAGTACGGCATCGCGCGCGAGGAGCAGGATCGTTTCGCCCTGCGGAGCCAGCAACTGGCGGCGAAGGCGTGGGAGTCGGGACGGCTCGCCGAGGAGGTGGTGCCGGTCGAACTCAAGTCGCGGAAGGGCCCGCAGCAGTTCTCGCGCGACGATCACGTGCGCCCCGACACCACGCTCGAATCGCTGGCCGGGCTGCCGCCCGCCTTCCGGAAGGACGGCTGCGTCACCGCCGGCAACGCCAGCGGCATCGTCGATGGCGCGGCGGCGGTCGTGCTGGCGTCCCAGCAGGCCGTTCAGAGACACGGCCTCAAGCCGATTGGGCGCCTGATTGGATGGTCGGTCGTCGGCGTCGAGCCGAAGGAGATGGGGATTGGCCCGGTTCCGGCCACTCGCGCGGTCCTGGCCAGGACGGGATTGACGCTCGCCGAGATCGATCTCATCGAGGTCAACGAGGCGTTTGCCGCGCAGTACCTGGCGGTCGAGAAGGAACTGGGACTGGATCGCGAGCGCGTCAACGTCAATGGCGGCGCCATCGCACTCGGGCATCCGCTCGGAGCGAGCGGGACGAGGCTCCTGCTCACGGTGCTGCTCGAACTGCGCAGGCGCGGCCTGTCGCGCGGTCTGGCGACCGCCTGCATCGGCGGGGGACAGGGCATCGCGGCCATCGTCGAGACCGTGTGAACTAGACGTGCGGCGCTGGCACGCGCGAGCCGCGTGCGATAGGGTAGAGAGGTGGAGGACATCATGGAGATTCGTACGGTTGGCGTGCTCGGGTGCGGCTTGATGGGCAGCGGCATCGCGCAGGTGTCGGCGCAGGCCGGCTACAAGACCATCGTGCGCGAGGTCGAGCAGTCGCTGCTCGATCGCGGCTTCGGGCGTATCCGCAAGTTCCTGGATGGCGGCATCGAGAAGGGCAAAGTCACCCCGGAGTTCCGCGATGCCACGCTCGCGCAACTGAGCGGTACCACGCGGATCGAGGACCTGGCGTCGTGCGATATCGTGATCGAAGCCATCATCGAGAACTTCGACGAGAAGAAGAAGACGTATGCCGCGGTCGAGGCCGTGGTCGCACCGCATACGCTCATCGCCTCGAACACCTCCTCGCTCTGCATCACGGAATTGGCGGCGGCGACCACCCGTCCCGACAAGTTCGTCGGCCTGCACTTCTTCAACCCGGTACCGTTGATGAAACTGGTCGAGGTGGTGAAAGCCCTGTCGACCACCGACGAGAGCTTTAAGCAGGCGTACGCCTTCGCGCAGTCACTTGGCAAGGAGCCCGTGACCGCGCCCGATCGCCCCGGCTTCATCGTCAATCGGCTGCTCGTCCCGTACCTGCTCGACGCGATTCGCGCGTACGAGCACGGACTTGGCACCATCGAGGATATCGACAAGGGCATGGCGCTTGGCTGCGGCTATCCGATGGGACCCTTCACGCTGCTCGATTTCGTGGGACTGGACACCACGTATTACATCGCCAACATCATGTTCGAGGAGTTCAAGGAGCCGGCCTATGCCGCGCCGCCGCTCCTCAAGCGCATGGTGCTCGCGGGCCGATGCGGTCGCAAGACAGGCCGCGGGTTCTACAACTACTCGTAGCGGGCGGGTGCGATGGAAACGCTGATCCGGCAGTTGCTCGAACAGCTTGGAGAGGACCCTGGCAGGGAAGGTCTGTTGGATACGCCGAGGCGTGTCGCCAAGGCGCTGTCGTTCCTGACGAGCGGGTACAGCCAGGACATCGACAAGGTTCTCAACAACGCGCTCTTCACCGTCGACTACAGCGAGATGGTGATCGTCAAGGACATCGATTTCTTCAGCCTGTGCGAACACCACCTGCTGCCGTTCTTCGGCAAGTGCCACGTGGCCTACATCCCGCGCACGCGGGTCATCGGCCTGAGCAAGATCCCCCGCCTCGTCGACGTGTTCTCGCACCGGTTGCAGGTGCAGGAACGGTTGACCAACCAGATTGCCGAGACCATCCGCGAGAAGATCGATCCGCTCGGTGTCGCCGTCGTCATGGAGGCGACACATCTGTGCATGGCCATGCGCGGTGTCGAGAAGCAACGGTCGTCCTGTGTGACCAGCGCCATGCTGGGCGCGTTCAGGGAACGCGACCGCACGCGGATGGAATTCCTCGACCTGATTCGCCAGAAGAGCACGTGATGCGTACGGTGGCGTTGGCGCTCCTCGCGTGTGCGCTGCTGGCCGGTCCTGTGGGGGCGCAGACCGCCAGGAAGAAGCCGGCGCCGGCGCCGGCCGCGACGCCGAAGATCGAGGCGGCCGAGGTGACGTGCGCATCGCCGCTCGGCACTGGTGTCAAGACGCTGCGCACGTTCTGCGATGTGCCCATCGGCCGGACCTCTGGTGACGGCATCCTGATCACCTTGCCCCCGCACAAGGGTAAGGCGGTGCTCACCTTCGACCTGCACAACCGCCAGACCTATTCGGAGGAACAGGTGAAGGCCCGCCGGTCCTACGCGAGGCTGACCGCGACAGTGGGCGTGATGACGCTTGATAACACGCTGGTGACGCGAGCCGTTGTGCAGAACGAGTTCCGGACCGACGCCGATCTGTTCGACCGCATCGGGGGCGGAGCCGGTCCGGGCGGGCTGAAAGCGGTGGCGCCGATCGGCGCGGAGCCGGTTCGCGTGGAGCTGCCGGAGAACATCAACGACGTGTGTGTGCTCGGGGAGAAGCTGGGCGTGCGCCGCCTCGACGCCGACGAGATCTTCACCGGTCCCGGCCGTCCTATCGCGCTCATCAGCAACGTGATGGTGGAGTACACGCCCCAGCCTGCGAAGAAGGCACCGGCGAAGAAGCCGGCGCCCATCAAGAAGAAATAGCGTCTCGCTACTTGGCCATGACCCGGGAGAATCCGCAGCTTTGCTGAAGCCGCTACCTGTACGTCGATACGCATGGTTGCCGGGCGTACTGACCGTTGCCACCGGTGTCGCGTTGGCGATGGCGCTCGTCGCGGCGCTCACCGGTCGCGCCGGCATCAGGGTGGGATCCTGGACGCTGCCGGTGCGCGAGGTCTGGCGTCCGCTCATCGTCGCCGCCTTGTTGTGCACTGGCCGGCTCATCGTCGCAGCGCGCGACGCGCTCGACACCGGTCGACGTGGCGCGGCGGGACGGATGGCCGAGGCCGTCGCCGTCATCGTCTTCTCGTGCGGAATCGCGGCGGCCGTGCTGCTGTGGGCGCACTACCAGGTGCGTGACTGCGGGGGCGCCGATAGCTACGGGTACGTGAGCGCGGCGCACGCGATGCTCTCCGGAGAGTTGATTGCGCCGCAACCCATTGTGAAGTGGCTGCCGTTTACTGATGCGATGACCGCCGCGACGCCATTCGGCTGGACGCCGCGACCATCCGGCGACGCGATCGTGCCGTTCTACCCGCTCGGCTTCCCGCTGGCCATGGCGGGAGCGATGATGCTGGCCGGGCCAGGCGCTGCGTTCTATGTGCCGCTGCTGGCCGGCATCGGGATTCTCGTCGTCACGTATTGGCTCACGCGGCAACTTGCCGGGCCGCTCATCGCCGCCGCCACGACCGTGGTGGTCGCGTTCAATCCCGTGCTGATGAACATGGTGATCCAGCCGATGAGCGACGTGCCGGCCGCGTTCTGGTACCTGGCCGCGGTGGCCGGCGTGCTGGCCACGCCCGCCCGGCCTATGCTGTCTGGGCTCGCGTTTGGAATGGCAGTCTGGACTCGGCCACTCACACTTGTGGCCGCGCCGGCCCTGCTCGTCGTGTTGCCTCGGGACAAGCGCACTTGGGTCCGGTGGCTCTTGGGAGTGGCGCCCGTGGGTGGCGCGATCGCGATTGTGCAGTGGTGGCTGTATGGCAGCCCGTTCAGGACGGGCTACGGCAGCGCAGCCGGGCTCTTTACCACCACCAACCTGTTGGCCAACGCCGTGGCCTACGCGAAGTGGCTCCTGATCATCCATTCTCCGCTGTTTCTCGTCGCGCTCGCCGTTGGCGCCTGGCGTGCGCCGCGTCGGCTGGTGACCGTCGCTGCGGCTGGACTCCTGCTGGGTGTGGCGCCTTACCTGTTCAAACTGGCGTACTTCGACGATTGGGATCTGGTTCGCTATGTGCTGCCGGCGCTGATTCCGTGCGTCATCATGGCGTCGGTCGGTGTGGCCTCCGCGTTCGAGCGGGCCATGCCGCGTCTGGTTTTTATCCTTGTACTCCTGCTGGCCACGGCGGGCGCATCAGCCGCGTCGTTCTGGTTCGTGGCCAACCAGGCCACATTCGGCCTCCGCCTCCAGGAATCACGGTACCCGGCCGTTGCCGCGTGGGTCGCCGAACATACGCCGCCTCGGGCCGTGATCCTGGCCGAGGGCCACGCGGGGAGCCTCCGCTTCTACGCGCATCGGACGACGCTGCGCATCGATCAGGTGCCGGCGGGCATGCTGGCGGCGACGGTGAGGAATCTCACGGGCGGGGGCATGGAGTGCTACGCGGCGGTCGATGGTGCCGAGGAGACGCAGGCCTTTCAGCAGCGACTCATCCGGGAACAAGGTCATGTCATCGCTGAGCCGGTCGGCCGGATTCGCGAGACGACGATCCTCAGGCTACGGCAGAAATCCTGATTCAGTGGAGCAGGCCACGCCCCGGCGGCGCTGATTGGGCCATGGCCTTCATCTCGAGCAGCTCGGCGAGCGCGTCGGACCGGCTCGACACGGTGTCGCACTCGAGGAGCGCCTGACGCTCGATCGGTTCGAGGTCCACGTATTGCGCGAGCGCGTTGATCACCTCTTCGTCCGACAGACTGGACGGGAAGGGATGGTCGGGGGCTTCGGTCGACACCGTCAGCAGCCGTTCGAGCTTATGGCGCTGCCGCCGAAGTGCCTCGCGATCGACCGTCGTCATCGTGTCCACCAGGTAGTCGACCCGGGCCAGCCGATACGAGCGCTCGACTTCCTCATCCACGATGCGAAAGCGCTCGATGCCGCGGAGCACGATGTTGTACCGGCCATCGTCCATCTGTTCGACATGGCTGATGAGGCCGGCACAGCCAATCGAGAAGACCGACGGGGACTCGGTCGGTTCGCGGTCCCATCCTGGCTTGAGCAGCACCATGCCAATCAACCGGTCACCTGCCAACACGTCGGCGACCATCTCGCGATACCGCGTTTCGAAGATGTGGAGCGGCAGGAACACGCCGGGGAACAGCACGGCGTTTGGGAGCGGGAAGATCGGAAGCACGGCAGAAAGCATGATGGTGGTCCCGGAGCGACCTCCAATCCTAGCCCGGATTATTCGCGAAGGCCAATAATCCGCCGACGTCGTGAGAAGATAGGTTGATGCGGCCGATCATTTTTGCACACCGGGGCGGCGCGGCGCTGGCGCCTGAGAACACGATGCCCGCGTTCGACAACGGACTGGCATGCGGGGCCGATGGTATCGAGTGTGACGTCCACCTGTCGCGCGACGGTGTTCCGATGATCATGCACGATCCCACCGTTGACCGCACGACCAACGGAACCGGCGCGGTGGTCGATCTGACCGCCGCCGAACTGGCGGCCCTCGATGCCGGCTATCGATTCGCGCGCGACGGGGCCTTTCCTTTCAGGGGTCAGGGCCTCAGCGTGCCGACGCTGCGCGACGTCGTCGACCGGTATCCGCGCGTGCCGCTGCTGGTGGAACTGAAGTCGGCCAATCCCCGGCTGGCGTCGCTGGTGGTCGACCAGATCCGCGCCGTCGACGGCATCGGCCGGATGACCGTTGGGTCGTTTCACCAGGGGGCCCTCGACGCGGTGCGGGCGTGCGAACCGCGCATCAGGACGGGGGCCGATACCGACGAGATCAAGAGCGAACTCACCGCCGCGGCGTTTGGCAGCGGCGCCAGGAAGCCTCCGTTCCAGTCCTTTCAGGTTCCGGAATTGTACGCGGGCATGCGCGTGGTGACGCGCGAGTTCATCACCCGCGCCCACGACGTCGGCGTGAGCGTGATCGTGTGGACCGTGGACCGCGAGGAGGACATCCTCCGCCTGCTCGAGTGGGGCGTCGATGGCCTGATCACCGACCGGCCCGATGTCGCGGTTCCGGTGGTGCGACAGTGGGAAGAACGAGGAAGTCGTCGTCAGTAGACGGTAGACAGTAGTCGGTAAACGGTAGGCAAGACGGTAGGAACCCGTAGGGGCGGGCCCCCTGCGCCCGCCCTGACACCGCAGGGGCGCGATTCATCGCGCCCCTGGAGTTTCTACATTTGCGTCGGTATGTGATATATAGTGTTGACATACCGACTCTGTTGTGGCATCCTGCGGGTACGATCACCGCAGGAGCTGCCTATGCCCGACGACTCGCTCAAAGACCTGATTCTTGGCACGGTG
>JAPKZQ010000024.1 GCA_026393675.1 Acidobacteriota bacterium
GCAAGGCATACTCGGTGAACGTCGAGGGAAGCCGTATGCGGGAAATCCGCACGTACGGTTTGACGAGGGGTTGCTGGTCCGTGCGTGATTCCACGGCGGACTGGGGCCTACTCCACCCGGCTTGCGTGAGCGGGGACGCGAAGCGACGCGCCGCGGCACTGTACAGCGGCTGATTGATACGGAGCACCCATGACCGTCCACACCGACTATCTCTGGTTCAACACCAAGCAGCGGCGCGAGATCGTCCGCATCACCGCCGAAGTCGCCGCCATCGTGAAGACGAGCGGCGTGCAGGAAGGCATGGTGCTGGTCTCCGCGATGCACATCACCGCGGGCGTCTACGTCAACGACTGGGAGAGCGGGCTCATCTATGACATCCAGGCGTGGCTGGAGAAACTCGCGCCCGCCGGTCTCGACTACCGGCATCACCAGACCGGCGAAGACAACGCTGATGCCCATCTCAAGCGCACGATCGTGGGACACCAAGTGATGGTGCCCATCACGAAGGGAGCACTCGACCTGGGGCCGTGGGAGCAACTGTTCTACGCCGAGTTCGATGGCCAGCGCCGCAAGCGTGTCGTCGTCAAGGTCATGGGGCAGTGAGCGAGCCGTCCACATCCGTCGGCGATCCGCAAGCGACGGCTTCCCCTGAGCGGCAGATCAGGCCTTCGTCGTCGCCGCCTTTTCCCGGGCGGCCGTTCTCAGCAGCGAAATGCCGGTGTAGATCACGACCACGAACACCAGCCACGTCACCTTCTTGAGGTCCAGTTCCTTGATGACGAGCAGCGCCAGGGCTGAGCCGAACACGCCGCCGATCGCCAGGCCCACCGAGGCCCGATGGCTGTGCCGCTGCTTTCGTACAAACTGCATGCCGGCCACCGGCATCAGAAACGCACACGCCCCCATCATGATCGGGAACGCGGCGCGCGGGCTCATCCCGAGCATGCTGATGAGGATCATGGCCGGCGCGTAGTAGCCGATGCCGAGCGGCATGATCGACCCGAGGAAGAAGCTGCCAACCAGGCCAATCGCCCACCCGACTCCGCTCAGGCCGAGCGTCTCGCCGCCGGACGGCATCACGCCTGTCGCCTTGGCGAACATGAACCCGGCGGCGATGAGCAGTGCGACACCCATGCCCACCTGGATGGCGCGCCGCGGCATCTTCGCGACGACGCCCGCGCCGTACCATGAGCCGGCGACGGCCGCCGCGATCATCAGGACCAGCGTAGGCACGTCGACTTCGATGATGGCGATACCAATGAAGGCCTGCGTGATCGTGGGCAGGCAATGGCCAACATTGAGCGTGCCCGGGATCAGCTCATCGGCGACGAGCTTCCGGAGACGGACGTAGGTGGTGGTAGTGGCGAAGCTCCCGATGCCGAGCGCGTCGAAGAAGTTGGCAAAAAAGCCAACCGCGATGCGTTCGGCATCAGGCGCGCCCGGATCGGGCATGTCCGGGTGCTTCCGGGCCTCGGTGAACCAGACCGCGACGAACGCGATCGTCAGGATTCCGAGTGCGACAAACAGCGCTGCAATCACTCGCGCCTCCGTCTGGATCAGGAAACCGACTCGTTGCGGCAAATGTTGGGCGAATATATCATGCCGGAGCGCAACAACCACTCCGAGAGTACTGGTTGCGCCCGGGATTGGGGATTCGGGAGAACGGTGTGACGGCGGATTCCCTGGGAACGCCGGGCTCCAGCCCGGCTCCGGTCTTGGCCACGCTGGAGCGTGGCGATCCGTGCGCCTGTAAGTGTGCCATGACCCGAGAGGTGCAAGTCCTCTCCAGGCAAACGCTCTCCGGCCTGAAGCCGACGATTACTGCGCCGCCGCGAGGCGGGGTGGGGAGCTATCGGA
>JAPKZQ010000025.1 GCA_026393675.1 Acidobacteriota bacterium
CCGCCCGGCATACAGGTCCCGCTTCTGCTGGAGGTCTCACGACCTCACGCAGGGGACCGCGCTACCCTACTGCTCAGCGGTTCATAGGGGTGGGCTCCTTTCATCCCACGAGGAACACGCCGCTTCACGGCGCACCAAAACACACCTTCCGGGGCCTGTCGCCGAACGCGCGTTGGGACCCTACCCAACGCCTGTCCTGGCCCTCACGGTGCGTTTTGCAGACTGACGCCCTTCGACTTCGCTCAGGACTTCGCTGTCGGCTTGATTCGAGGGGCCGCGCCGCGAATCGCCGCGTCACATCCGCGCCACAGCCCCGCTGGTCTGTTCCGAATCCCGAATCCCGTCTTCCTACCGTCTACTGGCTACCGACGACTGTCTCCCTTTTTCTCACAATGTCCCGCGCAGCCCGAGGTCGTCCGCCTTCTCCCTCATGAAGGCGATGACGCTTGCGACGTGCTCGTCGAGCGGCAGGCCGATCTCTTCGGCGCCACGGCGCAAATCGTCGCGGTTGACCGCACGGGCGAAGGCCTTTTCCTTCATCCGCTTCACGACCGACTTCGCTTCCAGATCCATCAGGCTCTTCGATGGACGTACCAGAGCGGCCGCCGTCACGAATCCAGCCATTTCGTCGCACGCGAACAAGGTGTGCTCAAGCCGCGTCTCGCGCGCCACGCCGGTATGGTCCGCATGCGATAGGACCGCGCGCACCAGCCACTCCGGGTAGCCCCGCTCGCGCAGGATCTCGGCCCCGCGGAACGGATGGTCCTTGAGATCCGGATAGCGGTCGTAGTCGAAGTCGTGGACGAGCGCCGTCACGCCCCAGGCCTCTTCGTCCTCGCCGAATCGGCGCGCGTAGCCGCGGACCGCGGCCTCCACGGCCAGCGCGTGCTTGCGCAGATTCTCGTTCTGCGTGTATTCGGTCAGCAGGGCCCAGCCATCCGCTCGCGTCAGTGTCATAGGTTCCTCACCACTTGCCTCCTGCTGCTTAAAGAGCCACTACGTGTCGCCCGGATGGCGCTTTTCTTCTTCGCCGCTCAACGGGGGCTCAGGCAGTCCCGCCTGATAGGGGTAGGGAGAGACGATTGTGTTCGTCCCCCCCTCCCTCCGAACTGGACGGGCGGTTCTCCCGCATCCAGCTCTCCAGTTGGTGGTGTCACCTCGATGAGGGGTGACGCGCAGCAGCGTAGGCGTCGACCA
>JAPKZQ010000026.1 GCA_026393675.1 Acidobacteriota bacterium
CGCCCGTCGTGTCTGGATCTGATCACGTTGCTGCGCAATGAGGTGGTGGAACATCCGGATCTCGTGAAAGAATTCGACCTCGTGATCACTAACCGTGCGCTCACTCACGCCGCTGCGGCGTAAAATATGTAGAAACTCCAGATGCCGGCGGAAGCCGGCATATCCAGGCGCCTATTCCCCCGGACAGATGACGTACTGACCACAGCGGCGGCCGGGCTATAGTACGGCCTCGGGGGCATCGAGCATGCGACCCGTACATGCCGCACGGCGCGTGGATTTGCCTGCCCGCGGCGGAAGGTGTGTGCGACAGGCGACCAGAGGATGCTGATGAACGCACCGCAGCCGACGATGGCCTTCGGCTTGACGGCCGCATTGGTGGGACTGGCGCTGGTGGGGTGCGCATCCACTCAGCCTCGCGCTGCGAAGCCGCCCGGCGCGCAAACCTCCGCTGTCGATTCCCCGGCCGGCCAGACTGCCGAAACCCCTTTGTGGCTGCAGCGGCTCGCGTCGTGGCTGAAGGCGATCGCGGAGCACAAGCCTGGCCAGATGGATGCGCCGGCGATGCTCATCGGCCGGACGAGCGAAGCGGACCTTGAGGCCCTCAGGACCGACTTCCTCGCGATGCTGAACCTTCTAAGGCGCGACGTCGAACGCTACGGGCGCGCCGAACGAATCATTTACAGAGACGTAATCTTCACGGCTTCCGACATTCGGGATCTTCTGGGCGTGACGAGCCAGGAAGCAGAACGTTGGTATGTCACCAGCCTCTTGATGCGCGGCGCGATTCTGCACGGCGATGTCGCGATGTTGGCGGTCCCGACGGTGCCCGGGCTGGTTGGTTGTTCGACGCAGTCGGTGATCATCGTAAAAGACGGCCACGAGATCGGAACCAGCTGCAGCGGGATCCACTGGGTCCAGAGCCGAGCCTTGCTCGATGCCATCAGTCCCGATCCCAGGAAGGACGCGATGGTGCGTCAGTGGTACGAGGCAACCATTGCCTACCTGCTCCAGCGCACGGACTACGCGAGCGGCGTCCCCCATATCGACCATGCCAGCCTGTTGTTCCCGGACGATCCCGGGCTGCTCTTTGAGCACGGCTACTACCACGAGGCCTTCGCATCCCGACACCTCCGGCCGGCTGTGGATGCCAGCAAGACTGACACGCGTCCGGCATCCACGCACCTGAAAGAAGCCGAGGGCCTCTTCCGCAGAGCCCTCGAGTGGAATCCTGATTTCGTCGAAGCCTGTCTACACCACGGTGCCGTCCTGGGCGCACTCGGACGACACGACGAAGCGGCGGGCGAGTTGCGAAAGGCGGCGGCCTCGGCGCAGGGACCGGTCCTCCGCTACTACGCCGAGCTGTTCCTCGGCGACGAGGAGCAGGCCCTGGGCAGGAGGGACGCGGCACGCGCCCACTACAACGCGGCGGCGGCGCTCTTTCCGTTGGCGCAGTCGCCCTGGGTCGCCCTGAGTGCCCTGGCGCGGCGGGGCGGCGATCGGATCGAGGCGCTCGCGGCTACGCGGCACATGCTCAACCTGCCCTCCGACCAACAGGATCGCAGAGAGGACCCCTGGTGGAGGTACAACTCCTGGCTCAACCAGGACGCTGTGACGCGGCTCCGCGACCTGTACCGTCGGTTCGTGACCGGAGACCAGAAATGAGCGGGCGCGTGCCGATCCTGGCGGCCTTGCTGCTCTCGGGCCCGCTGTTCCATGCGGCCGCGCAGAACCCGACCTTCTCCTCGAAGGTCGAAGCAGTCCGCGTTGACGTGCTGGTCACGAAGGATGGGAAGCCGGTTCGCGGCCTGGGCCCGGGCGATTTCGAAGTGTTCGACAACGGCATCCGGCAGGAGGTTGACCTGGTCAACTTCGAGCAACTGCCGCTCAATGTGGTTCTCACGCTCGACATGAGCGACAGCGTCGTTGGCGAGCGCCTCGCGCAACTGCGCGCGGCCGGCCGGGGTCTGCTGGATGGACTGAAAGTCGGTGACCGCGCGGCGCTCATCACGTTCAACCACATGGTATCCCTCCGAGCTGGCTTGTCCGGCGACTGGGGGCGGGTGAGGAGGGCAATCGAGTCGGCTCAGTCGTCCGGCAACACGTCCGTTGTTGACGCCAGTTTCACCGGCATGATGCTCGGTGAGTCCGATGTCGGACGAGCCCTCGTCATCGTCTTCAGCGACGGCGTCGACACGTCGAGTTGGCTGGCGCCCGAGGCCGTACTGGAGATTGCCAAGCGCAGTGATGTCGTGGTGTACGCCGTGTCGGCCGGCCAGGGCCTGAAGATCGAATTTCTTCGCAAGCTCAGCGAACAGACGGGCGGCCGGCTGTTCGAGATCGAATCGACGAAGAACCTGGGTGCCGTCTTTCTCGAGGTGCTCGACGAGTTCCGCCAGCGCTACGTGGTGAGCTACTCACCGAGTGGCGTCTCCGCCGACGGGTGGCACCGGCTCACCGTGCGCGTGAAGGGTCGGGATGCCGCAGTGAAGGCTCGCCCGGGCTACCTTGCAGAGCGGTAACCAGCTTCCTGTCGATAGACAGTAGGACGCGGGACAGCGTAGAGGCGCGATTCATCGCGTCCGATCTGGATTCCGGCGTACGCCGGAATGACGATTCTACGGGATTCGGGTTTGCGCCGGAACGACCACTGTTCGTCATGCCGGCGGAAGCCGGCATCCAGGCGGCTAATCCGGCTCACAGTTGGCCATTCTGTCCCGGCGCGGAGCGCCGTCGGCAGCAATGGCTTGTCGAGCTGCTCGACGTGGGCACCGCTTTGGTTGCGCATGAATCAGCTATTCACGAGCGGTCGCAAGCGCGCTGAAGAAGCCCGCGGCGTCCGTCGCGCTGGAGGAACTGTCCTTCCGCAGATACCCGAAGGGGACCGATCTCTTGCGGCTCGCCGCGTACGGCGTGCTGGAACACTTCAGGTACCGGCAGCTCGCGCCGTGGTGGCGGATCGTGGGGGTCGTCGACTACTTCTGAGGCAAGCAGGGATGGGGAACGATGAAGCGGAAGAGGTTTGCGGCAACGTGACCCGCGCATCAGGAGTCGAGCGGCCGTTTGATGAGGGCTCGCACGTCCTCTGACAACGTGCGAGGATCGAAGGGCTTGATCAAGACGCCGGCCGCACCAAGAGCCGTCATGCGCTCGACCTCGGCCCCTATGGCCATAGCCGTCAGGAGGATCACGGGCGTCATGGCGGTGGCCGGTTGCGAGCGGAGCGCCGCCAGTGTCTCCGAGCCGTCCATCGCCGGCATCATCATGTCGAGCAGAATCACGTCAGGCTTCTCGTTCTGGGCTTTGCGCACACCCTCGGCGCCGCTGGCGGCCTCGACCACCTCCATGCCGCCCAGGCGACTGAGGGTCAGCCGCGCAATCGACCGGATGTCTGCGTCGTCGTCGATAATCAGGACCTTCATGATTGCGTCGCTGTATCCGCGCCGCGCGCCATCTCTCGACGATGCTCGGGATGCCCCGAGCCCCGGTCGAGGGGCAGCGGAATCTGTCGCAGCTCCACCACCAGCCGTCGGAAGTCCTCGTTGGAGGCCTTGGATTTGGTCAGAAAGCGCGTCGGGCCCAGGCGAAGCCGCCCGCGCTGTTCCTCCGTGAGGTCGCGACCCGTGTAGACGAGCACCGGAATGTCCCTCAGCTCGGGTCGCTGACGCATAGTGTCCACGACATCGAAGCCGTCGCGTTCGGGGAGCCCGACGTCGAGCACCATGAGCGCGGGGGGTTCGGCCTCGGCCACTCGAATCGCCTCCTTGCCGGTTGTCGCGGTTCGGACCGCGATCCCTTCCCGCGAGAGCTGTCGCGCCATGACGTCGAGCAGTGTCAGGTCGTCCTCCACGAGCAAGACGTAGCGGGCCTGCGCGGCGACCCGACCCCGCTCCAAGCCATCGCGGATCGCCGCCAGCAGCTCGCGGCTGTCGACGCGCTCCGGGAGAAAGAGCACGAGGCTGTCCGACAACGCCTCGGGCGATACCACGAGCGGGCTGCCGAACAGAATCACCGGTATTGCCTCGAATGCTGGTTCCTTTCTGATGCGCGCGAGCAGCGCCGAGTCGCCTTCCAGCAGGACGGCGGCGACGTCGCCGCCCTGGAGCACCGCCCACGCAGCGTCCGCGTCCGGCACCGTGATGACGGTGTACCCGGCCTGCCTGATCACTTCTTCGAAGGACCCTCGGCGCTCGGCGTTGTCGCCGCAGACCAGGATCGCGCGGCCGAGCCGCGGCGCGACCGGCCTGGGCGCGGTCGCGACCCGAAACCAGAAGATGCTGCCGCCCCCTTCCTCGCTCTCGACGCCGATCATACCGCCATGCTGCTCGATGATCGACTTGCAGATCGCGAGCCCCAGGCCTATGCCTCCCTTCTCGCGCGCGTCGGACGTCTCCACCTGCCGGAATCGTTCGAAGATCGCCCGGCGGTGGGCCACGGGCACGCCGCGGCCGCGGTCTGTGACCCGGAATTCGACCCAGCTCTCCCGCAGCCCGACGCCGATTGTCACCACGCCACCTGGCGGCGAGAACTTCACGGCGTTGGACAGTAGATTGACGAGGACCTGGACGATCCGATCGGCGTCGGCCCAGATC
>JAPKZQ010000027.1 GCA_026393675.1 Acidobacteriota bacterium
CCGTAGAAGCCCGCGCCCCACAAGGCCCTTGGACCGGCGACCGAAGACGCTCGCCGGCCCACAGCGCCCACAGGCGTCACTTTAGCGAAAGCGGTCAGATCACTTGTCAAACACAAGCGGTCAATTCACTTGTCAATAACATACCATGTTGGCGTCGGGCCCCGGGGAGTCCCTTCGGGCGGGCACCGCCGCCTTCGCCCGCGGCTACGGCGTGCCAAAGGGGGGGCCGCCCCTACCGGGAATCCATGGAGTCGTAGGGGCAACCCGCTGTGGTTGTCCAACGTCATTCGGGAGGAGTTGCCATGACCGCCAAGCGTGTCCTGCTGTCGATTCTGCTGGTCGTTGGCCTGGTGCTGCCGTCGTCGGCGCAGATGATGCCGGCCGCCACGCCGGACCAGGTCGGCCTCTCTGCCCAGAGGCTGGATCGCATCAAGGCGGTCATGCAGGACTACGTCGACCGCGGCCGCATCGCCGGCGTCGTGACCGTCGTGGCGCGGGGCGGGAAGATCGCGGTGTTCGACGCGTACGGCCGGATGGACATCGAGCGCAACCTGCCGATGCGCAAGGACGTCATCGTCCGGATGGCGTCGATGTCGAAGGCCGTGACAAGCGTGGCGGCGATGATCCTGGTGGAAGAGGGCAAACTCCAGCTCAGCGAGCCGGTGTCGAAGTACATCCCCGCGTTCAGACAGACCACCGTCGCCGTGCCGCCGCCAGTCGGCACGCCGGGCAGCGGCCGGTACGGGCTGGTGCCTGCCAGACGCGAGATCACGATTCGCGATTTGCTGACGCACACCGCCGGCATCTCCTACGGCCAGGGCAACCCGGCCGAAGCCCAGTACAAGGCAGCCGGCATCCTCGGATGGTACCTGGGTGACCAGAAGGACCCGATCGGCAGGATTGCCGAACGGCTCGCCGGGCTGCCGTTTGATGCGCAGCCGGGTGAGAAGTTCGTGTACGGGTACAACACCGACATCCTCGGTGCCGTCATCGAGAAAGCGTCCGGCATGACGCTCGACCAGTTCTTCCGGACCCGGGTGTTCGAGCCGCTCAAGATGGTCGACTCGAGCTTCTTCCTGCCTCCCGGGAAGAAGGACCGCCTGGCGACGGTCTACTCGGCCAGGGCCGACGGCCTCGTGCGCGCACCCGATCCAGGCGCGGGCCAAGGTGATTACGTCGAGGGGCCGCGGGCCTGCTTCTCGGGCGGTGCGGGCCTGCTCTCGACCCCGATGGACTACACGCGCTTTCTGCAGATGCTGCTGAACGGCGGCGAGTTGGAAGGTGTGCGGATTCTCGGGCCGAAGACCGTCGAGTTGATGACGGTCAATCATGTCGGCTCGCTCTACTCCGACGACACGATGGGCTTCGGCCTCGGCTTCGAGGTGATCGAGCAGATGGGAAAGGCCGGGCGCTATGGCAGCGTGGGCACCTACGGGTGGGGCAGCGCCTATTACCAGCGGTACTTCGTCGATCCGCAGGAGAAACTGATCGCCGTGTTCTTCTCGCAGCTCGTGCCGGCAGGCGGTCTCGATCTCGACAGCAAGTACCGGACCCTTGTCTACCAGTCCATCGTCGGACCGGTGCCGGCCGAAGCGACGGCGAAGCCTGCTGCCCGGCCCGGGGCCGCGATAAAGCGATAGCACGCGGCACACGACCGGATTGCGACGGCGCCCAGGTCATGCTGTTCGCCCCGGCTGCGCCGCGGCGATGTCATAATGTCCGTCTGACCCGAGCGCCACGCCTGTTGAGGGATATTCATGAACGCACGCGTCTTTGTCCTGCTCTTGCTTATGTCCGTGACGATCACCGCACAATCCGGAACCTACAAGTACCCCGACGCGAAGAAGGGAGCGCAGGCCGACAACTTCTTCGGCACGACGATCGCGGATCCCTACCGCTGGCTCGAGGATGCCGACGCGCCGGATACGCGGGCGTGGATCGAGGCGGAGAACAAAGTCACCTTCGGGTATCTCGACCAGATTCCGGAGCGCGCGCGCATCGAGGCGCGGCTCACGAAGCTCTGGGACTATGAGCGCTACAGCGCCCCGTCGCGCGAAGGCGACTGGTACATCTTCAGCAAGAACACAGGCCTCCAGGACCAGGCGGTCATCTACAAGACGAAAGCGATCGACGCGGCACCCGAGGTGCTGTTTGATCCGAACACGCTGTCGGCCGACGGCACCGTAGCGCTTGGCGAGAAGTCGTTTTCCGAAGACGGCCGGTACATGGCCTACTCGATCGCGGCGGCCGGGTCCGACTGGCAGGAGTGGAAGATCCGGGAGGTGGCCACCAACAGGGATTTGCCGGAGACGCTCAAGTGGTCGAAGTTCAGCGGAGCCGCCTGGCTGAAGGACGGATCCGGCTTTTACTACAGCCGGTACGACGCGCCGAAGGACGGCAACCTGCTTCAGGCGGTCAACAAGAACCAGAAACTCGTCTTCCACAAGGTCGGCACGCCGCAGGACGCCGACCTGCTGGTGTACGAGCGGCCCGACAAGCCCGACTGGGGTTTTGCCGCCGATGTCACCGATGACGGGCGATTCCTGCTGTTGTACCAGACCGAGGGCACCGACAACCGCAACAGGATCTTCGTGCGCGATCTGAAGGATCCCGTCGGCAAGATCGAGCCGTTTCTCAATGACTTCGACGCGGCCTACACCATCGTGGGCAATGACGGCGACATGTTCTACGTGCTCACCAACAACGGCGCACCGCGGTACCGGCTGGTGTTCATCAACCGGAAGAAGACGGCCGCCGACGCGATGACGGTGATCCCGGAGGCGCGCGGCCGGGACGTACTCGAGAGCGTCACGATGATCAACGACCAGTTCGTGACCATCTGGATGACCGACGCGAAAAACGCGCTGCGTGTCTACGAGACCGATGGGTCCAACCCGATCGACGTGACGCTGCCGGGGATCGGGTCGGTCCCGGAACTGCGCGGGCGTCGGAAGCACAGGGAAGCCTTCTACGCGTTCACCTCGTTTACGTATCCCATCACCATCTACCGCTACGACCTCGTGAAGCAGACCAGCAGCATCTTCAAGAAGCCAAGCGTGGATTTCGATGCCAGCCGGTACCAGACCGATCAGGTGTTCTACACGTCGAAAGACGGCACGCGTGTCCCGATGTTCATCACGCACGCGAAGCGGATGACGAGAAACGGCCGCAATCCGACGGAGCTGTATGGGTATGGCGGATTCAACATCTCCTCCATGCCGACCTTCTCGCCGGCCACCGCCGCGTGGCTCGAGATGGGCGGCATCTATGCCGTCGCGAACCTCCGTGGCGGCGGCGAGTACGGCCAGTCCTGGTACGATGCGGGCCGGTTGAAGTTCAAGCAGAACGTGTTCGACGATTTCATCGCGGCGGCCGAGTACCTGATCCAGGAAAAGTACACGTCCACGCCGAAACTCGCGATCGCCGGGGCCAGCAATGGCGGCCTGCTGGTGGGCGCGTGCCTGACGCAGCGGCCCGACCTGTTCGGCGCGGCGCTGCCGGCGGTCGGCGTGATGGATATGCTTCGCTACCACAAGTTCACCATTGGCTGGGCCTGGAAGTCCGACTACGGCGACCCCGACATGAAGGAAGGCTTCGAGATCAACATCAAGTACTCGCCGTTGCACAACATCAAGCCCGGCACGAAGTACCCCGCGACGCTCGTGACCACCGCTGATCACGATGACCGCGTCGTGCCGGCGCATAGCTTCAAGTTCGCGGCGACGCTCCAGGCCGCGCAGGCGGGGACCGCTCCCGTTCTGATCCGGATCGAGACGAAGGCCGGCCATGGGGCGGGCAAGTCCACGACCAAGCAGAAGGAAGAACGGGCCGACATGCTCGGGTTCCTGGTCAGGGAACTGAAGATGTCGCTGCCGCCGACGTTTGCGCCGGCGGTGGCGAAGTAGCGCTGGCGCGAGCGGCGCACCTACTCGGGAGTCGGGATTCGGGGTTGAGGATTCGAGCGTCGGGGTTCGACTCCCTCTCTCTCCGCCAGGTTCTCCCTTCGTTTTGTGTGCCGCCCTGAGTGGGCTCCAGGTCTTCCGCCTTTCGAATCCTGGATTCGGCTTACAGAACGACACCGACTGCCGTAGACTCTAGCCGCCGGTCTTGATTCCGAGCCTCTTCCGCATTTTTGGTTTCCGCCTGAGCCGTTTCATGCCGGAGCACGCCCGAGCCGAGACCGGCACTCAGATACGTGGAATCCCCGTGAGTCCGGGACGCGTCACCGCAGCGGCTTCTGTGATTGGCTCGCCTGAGGAATTCCGTTCGATGAAAGCCGGCGGGATCCTGGTCGCGCCAATGACGGCTCCGGCTTGGACTCCCCTCCTTGCCATGGCCAGTGGTGTCGTGACCGACGTGGGCAACCTGCTCTCTCACACGTCCATCGTCGCCAGGGAGTACGGGATTCCCGCGGTCATCGGAACCGGCATCGCCACCCGCCGAATCGCCAATGGCCAGATCGTGACCGTCGATGGTGACCTCGGAATCGTCACGCTCGGTGAACCGGCGCCCGAGCCTTAGACACGCTCAGTCACCGATCTTCGACTGTCGTCTGTGCGCCTGTGATGGTCCTGCATCCAGGCAGTTGTCCGGGTTCAGGAGATCGCGAGGAATCGCGCGATCAAAGCCGGGACGTCGTGGCGGCGGGAAGAGATCATCACGACGCATCCGGTCTTCCAGTCGGCGTCGGGAGTGCGATAATACGTCTCGTGTGCAGTGTGCCCGTGTCGGCGCTCCTCTTCCGGCCGCTGCGAGGCCGGAATCGCTGTCTGAGAACGGACGTTGTGTTGCGTCGCGGCCCGGTGGAGCGCTACTGCCACCTCTCGTCCGATTCGATTGTGCGTGAGGCGTACGCAGGGCCTGCACTGCTGCACGTGCAACCATGAAAACGACCATCCTCGCGTCAACAGCGCTGTGCGCCTCACTCCTTCTCGGCTCGGCCCACCCTCCGCCTCCGGCGTCCGACTTCGAGTTCGTCGTGATTGGCGACACCCGCCCGCGCTTCCTCAGCGAGAACTTCCGCGTGTTCGAGGGGCTCATCCCCAAGATCAACGCCTTGCGGCCCGCATTCACGATCAACTTGGGAGACTTGATTTACGGCTACGGGCCGCGTCCCAAGGCAGGGCAGTGGGACAAGTACCAGCAGGTGATCCGCCAGTTCGCGGGCCCCTACCACCAACTGCCTGGCAATCACGACACCTATTCCGCGTACGCTCGTCGCGTGTATGGGCAGCGATTTGGGAAGTTCTATGAGTCGTTCGACTATGGCGACAGCCACTTCGTGCTGCTGGACAACGGCGAGGAGGGCCAGTGGGGTGAGATCGGTCCGGTTCAGCTGGATTGGCTGAAGAACGATCTGCGATCCACGCGAGCGACGTCGATCTTCGTCTTCATGCACTTTCCGACGTGGGAGCAGGACCGCGTGGTGCCAAAGTACCACGTGTTCTGGCGGGACACCCTCCATCCACTGTTCCGCCAGGCGAAGGTCAAAGCGGTGTTCGGCGGCCACTTCCACTGCTATGGACCGTCGCGCGAGTTCGACGGTATCCGCTACTTCATTACCGGCGGCGGAGGTGCCGAGCTCCGGCCCGACTATCGCGATGCGGGTGGCGAACACCACTTCGTGAAAGTTCGCGTCTCGGGCGGTCGATTCGAGGTTCGGGTCATGACCGATCGCGGGGAGTTGCAGGACGTCGACGCCGATCTGATGGGCGGCTTCCTGTTCGCGGAGCAGAACACATCCCGGATTGGCATCGTGCGGGGCACACAGGATCTGAAGCAGGGCGTGCGATTTGAGCTCCAGCTTGCAAACCCCTACGCGGAGATGCTCTCGGGGACAGCGGCCTGGAACTTCGAGCCGAGCCAGTTCGAGATAGTGCCGCGCAACCGCGTGATCCACGTGCCTGGAGGAGGGACCATCAGGCTGGCATTCACGTTCAGAGCGCTGCGCGACAACATGGCGCTCGACGCGATGCCGTGGGTCAAATTCGATCTCTCTGCGGGGCCCCACCGGCACCGATTTCACCGGGTCCTGCTGTTCCTGCAATCGCTATCGGCCGGGTTTCGCGTGAAGCCTCCGGTACTCGATGGAGATCTGGCTGACTGGGCCGGGGCGCCAACACTCCGGGTCGGCACCGGGGCATCGGCTGCAGTGATCCGCGCGGCCAACGGTCCAGAGACCCTTTACCTGGCGATTGACGTACCCGTTAGCGATGAGCCCCTGAGTGACGACTCCGCCTTCAGCGACGCGCTGCAGGTCGGGTTCGCGCGCCGCTCGGGAGAGACCGACTTCGGAGGCGAAACGCTCCGCGTTGGGGTTGAGGCTTCGGACGGCAACGCGCAGGTTGGCGACCGTACGCCTGGACGCCGGTTCGGGGCGCCGCTGCCCGGCGTGAAGACTGCGGTCAGGCGCGATGGCAGCCGGAGGACCTTTGAGATGGCCATTCCCACCAGGCTGCTGGGGCGCGCAGATCCTGGCAGCACGACGAGCGTGGTGCTGAGCCTCTCCTACCCGTTGCCGGCGAGCGCGACCAGGCCAGGGGACGCAGCAGCCGAGCCAAGTCCGAATTCCCTCGCCTACCAGGTTCGCTACGGTGGCGACGTGCTCGTCCCGGTCCATTTCGTCGAGTTGGTCCTCGGCCGGAGGCGCTGACGCCGCTTTCAACAAGCCCTATCGCTTCTCCGCCTCCGGCCGCGCGGGTGTGAGACTCACTTGGCCACGGGTGGCTTCAGTACCAGCCGGAGCGGTTCGCCGGCGCCTTCTGGCGCATCGAGTTGGAGCGTCGTCTCCGACACGATGGCCCCCTGCTTGTCGCGCAGCGTGGCGCGTAGGCGGTACGCGTGGCTGCTGTACAGCGTCAGGCGGAAGCGGCCGTCTTCCTTGGTGAACATGCTTCCGGCGGACGCCCCCCAGTTGTTGACCGCCACGACCTGGGTGCCGACGGCCGGTTGCCCGTCCATCCCAACGACACTGCCTTGCACGATCGTCTGGGTCAAGGGCGCGGGCAGCGTGAGGTTGCCGATCTGGACTTGCTCTCCGCGTTGAAGCTCAACCACCGCTGCGTCTTCGAGCGCCGCGACGCCTGGATAGAACATCCGCGGATACGGATGGTCCGAAGCGACATTATGATCGAGGCTGACGCCCACCACGTACCGGCCCGGCGGCAGGTTCGTGAACTCGAACGACCCGTCCGCGCCGGTGACGGCTTTTCCGGAGAAGAGGTAGGACGGCCTGCTCCGTTCTCGTGCCGCGTCTGCACGCCGGACCTCGTCAACAAGGGCTGCCAGTACGACGACGCCGCCGACCGGGCGTCCGCCCTCGACGCTGGCGAAGCCGGAGATGCGGCCGTTCGATTGAGTCGAGAAATTCGCTTCCGCGCAATCGCGCGGACCGTCGATGACCACCGCCGACCGGACCGGCGTTTCGTGAACGGGTGCATGAGCGTCGGCGTAGTCGACGCGCGTCGCAGCCAGATGTCCTTGCAGGACGACGCTGACGTCGTAGCTTCCGGGTGGGAGTCCGGTGAAACGATAATGCCCGCTGGCATCGGTTTTCGTCTCTCGGCGGGTCCCCATGCCTTCGACCACCATGGTGGCGTCCTTGAGTGCTTCTGGCTTGAACGACGGGGAGAGGCCTCGCTCGGTGAACCACACCACGCCGTAGACGAATCCCCCTGATGCCGGTTGCGAGAGACTCTCGAGGAAGGCGATGTCTTCGGCGGCGTCTTTGAGTGGTCGCGTCCGCAAACACGCGCTTGTACGCAGCGTGGCACCGGTTTCCGACGGTTCCGCCCATATCACGTACCGCTGGTTGATCTCGAAGGGGAACTGGTCCTCGACCCACCGGCCGGGACCCCCAAGCGTCACTATGTCGACGGCGGTGACGTTTTTCAGTCCCTTCCAGGTGCGTTCCACGCGGACGTGGACCAATTGCGCCAGCATCGAACCAAAATACCGATCCGGATACTCGTCAATCGGCGTGATGCGTTCCACGACTCCCTGGAAGATCACCGGCACAGCGGCGTATTGGCGGCATGGTGTGCCGAGATTTACGCAGAGAGCGGCGGCATCGGCGGCGGGCACGACGAGGATGGCCAGCAGGACGATCAGTGGCGGAAGACGCCAGTGTTTCATGACCTCACTCCTGTCGTGCTGTCGTGTCGCGACGCGACGCGGAGCCAGCACGATGAGGCGCCACCCGGGGGAGCTGCCCAAGCGTCGCTCAGCGCCTGCTTATCATAGCAAACCTACGAATGATAACCTTGGCGCTGGGCACCCGGCCTGCATTGTCAACGGGCACGGAACGGGCAGATGCCAGCACCGACGATACCGACTGGAAAGCAACAGAACATCAGGAATCTCCTCGTCGGCCTGGCCTGCGCCACGCCGATCGTTCTTCCGGCAACGGCAGCCATGCCCGTGCGAGGGAAATCATGAAACGTCTTGCGTTGGCAGCAGTACTCCTGCAGTTGCTCGCCGCTCCCGCGTTCGCCGGCGCACCGCCCGCCAAGGGGCTGCGCGTGCGCATCTCGTTTCCCGCGTCCGCGCACGCCGCGCCGATCACGGGACGCGTGTATGTCGCGCTGAACCGGGCCGACGCCCCGACAACCGGCCGCGGCGGGGGCGGCGGGCCCATCCAGCAGGCCGGCTCCACCGGCGCGCCGCTCGTTGGCCTGAACGTCGAGAATCTGAAGCCCGGCGCCATCGCCGAGATCGACGCCACCGTCTTCGGCCACCCGGTCGCCAGCCTCAACGACGTCCCGAAGGGCGAGTACCTGGCGCAGGCGTTCGTCAACGTCTACACGAAGTTCGACCGAGCCGACGGCCACACCGTGTGGCTCCACATGGACCAGTGGGAAGGGCAGAACTGGCGGCGGTCGCCCGGGAACCTCTTCTCCGCGCCGAAGCGGGTCGTCATCGACCCCCAGGCGACGGATCCGAAATCGCTCGTGATCGATCTGGTCTGCGACCAGGTGATTGCCCCGATTCCGGACCTGCCGGACACCGACTACGTGAAGCGCCTGAAGTTCAAGAGCCAGATCCTGTCGAAGTGGTGGGGGCAGCCGATCTACGTGGGCGCCACCGTGCTCTTGCCGAAGGACTATGACAGACACCCGGAGGTGAAGTTTCCCGTGAACTACTCGCAGGGGCATTTCTCCACCCGGGCACCGGGCGGTTTCGGCACTGGCGGCGCGTTCGACAAGCTGTGGCTGGCGGAGGACACGCCGCGGTTCCTCTACGTCACGTTCCAGCATCCCACGCCGTACTACGACGACTCCTACGCCGTGAATTCGAAGAACAACGGGCCGTACGGCGACGCGATCATGAGCGAATTGATCAAGGCCGTCGAGGAGCGGTTCCGCGTGATCCGCGAGCCGTGGGCCCGCAACCTCTCCGGCGGATCGACAGGCGGCTGGGAGGCGCTGGCCTTGCAGGTGTTCCACCCCGATTTCTTCGGCGGCACGTGGGCCAGTTGCCCCGATTCGGTGGACTTCCGCTACCACCAGATCGTCAACATCTACAACGACGACAACGCGTACTTCCTGGAGCGGCCGTGGACCAGGATCGAGCGGCCTAACACGCGGTCGCCCGACGGCAACATCTCGTCGATGATGAAGGACGAGAACTGGTTCGAGCTGGTCGCGGGCGATCGCTCGCGCTCAGGGGGCCAGTGGGACATCTGGGAGGCGACCTACAGCCCTGCCGGCGCCGACGGCTATCCGAAGCGGATCTGGGACAAGAAGACAGGGAAGATTGACAAGCAAGTCGCGGCCTACTGGAAGGAGCACTTCGACTTGCGAGCCATCCTCGAGCGCGACTGGAAAACGCTCGGGCCGAAGTTGGTGGGCAAGATCCACATCTACGTCGGCGATGACGACTCGTACTACCTGGACGACGCGGTAGAACTGATGGAGAAGTTGCTGGAGTCCACCCGGACGCCCTACTACGCGGGAAGCGTCACCTACAAGCGCGGCGCGCCTCACTGTTACAGCCCCGGGGCGAAGGAGTTGCTCGACGCGATGACGCAGCATATCGAGCGCACGGGCCCGGCGGGCGCGGACATCACGAGCTGGAGATACAAGTAGTTGCGGGGGCGCGCAACGGTCGCGCGGGGCGGCATCACCCTCTCTCGGCCCCCGCCATTCAAGTCGTCGTGCCGCGCGACTGGCAAAGTCTGCCATCGTCGCGGATTGGGCGACGCTCACGCGCCGTGTTCGGGTACGACGTCCTGGCGTGCCCGCGGTGCGGACGACCCACGCGTCTGATCGCGTTGATCGAGCAGGCTGACGTCGTGCAGCGCATCCTGCGCCACGTCGGACTGCCAACCGAGGTGCCGCCCCTCGTCCCGGCTCGGGGCGCCCTGAGCCACGGCCGAAGGGCGGAACCGGCGCCTGCTCGATCCCCGCCACGCCTGTACGAGACCCCCGACGCCGAATGTCGAGACAACGAACTCCCCTACGACCCAGCCTGTTGACCTTCAAACGGAGCGCATCGTGCCTGACGTGTGCGCCGCGGCAGACGTCAGGCCCAAATCGAGGCCCAAATCGACCCTTGCAAACCGAGCCAGACCAGCGATAATGTGCCCCGTGTCCTGTGTGTCTCGAATCAGCGACCCGTGTCGGGCCGCCCGGACCGCGGCGTCAGTGTCTGAGAACGGGCGTTATGATCACGCCCCGAAAGTCCGCCATCCCGGGGAACTGCTAATCCATCCTCTTGTCGTAGCCATCACCGGTCGAGAGCGGCGATGTCATGTGGATGGGACTCGCTGGGACAGGGTCTCCCGCGGTGCGAATCCTCATATAGGGTGTCCGGGCAAATGTCCTGATCGTGGGGCCAGACGACGGTTCCGCCTGCCGCTACGACCTGACGGAAGTACGCGGGATCACGCAATTCCTTGAACACCCCGAAGTCAAGCAGGGGAGAGCAATCGTAGATCCCCACTTCACCGTTGGTGAAATGAAGTCGCAGTCGATAACTGCTCTCTGGAACAACCGATGTCACTCGTGGATTCATGGCCTACCTCAGTGGCTCAATCTTGTACGGCTGCTGGCCACTCGCGGCGAGTTCCCAGTCCGCGATGAGTTCGTCACGGTGAATCTCAATCCACGCCAGCACGAGCTTGAGCCTATTGGCCGGGATCGAACCTTCGAGAATCTCGCCTTCTGGCAGGGTCAAGACGACTTCGTGTTCCTGGTACTTCACATGAATGTGTGCGACCTTGTGTCGCCTGTTGTCAGCGAAGTACATGGAGACGATGATGCCGTAGAACATTGAGATCACTGGCATCGTGCCGTTCCTCCGGTGACACGCCAAACGCGCTGAATGAGTCGCGCGGGCTTCACGTCTCCGGACCCAAGGGGACCGACTCGTCTGCCCGTGCCGTCTCCCCTAGCCTGCCCACCTATTCTACGACTTCCGAGCGCAAACGTTCGGTGCACTGTCCGGAGCCGGGTGCACGCCTCTCGAGTGTCGCTGCGCGGCCGTCCCAACGCCGCGGTCAGGTGTTCCACCCCGATTTCTTCGGCGGCACGTGGGCCAGTTGCCCCGACTCGGTGGACTTCCGCTACCACCGCGGGAAGCGTCACGTACAAGCGCGGCGCGCCTCACTGTTACAGCCCCGGAGCAAAGGAGTTGCTCGACGCGATGACGCAGCACATTGAGCGTACGGCGCCGGTCGGCGCGGACATCACGAGCTGGAGATGCAAGTAGGCGCGGGGGCGAGGGTGAGACGCCTTGGGGATCCGCCCGACGAGGTCGATGTTCGCACGCCGGTTGGGCACGGCCGCGCGCGACGCTGGCCGTGGTGACCGCGGTAGAATAGGCCGCCCCCGAGGATAGCCCGATGGTGTGGTGTGGCCGGCTCGCCGTGACTCACGTGCTCGCGATCGCGCTCGCTTTGGCCGCGACGACCTGCGGGGGCAACCCGGCCCGCTCCACCGGGCTCGGGCCCAGTGCGACGTCCCTCCTCCCGTCCGTGGCCGTCATGCTCGCCGACAAGGTGATGGGCAGTCCCGCTGCGGGGGTGACGATGATCGAGTATTCGTCGCTGACCTGTCACTACTGCGCGTCGTTCCACCTGGAGACACTGCCACAGATCAAGGCAGCCTACATCGACACCGGCAAGGTGCAGTTGGTCTACCGCGACTACCCGTGGGACAACGCTGCGATGTCGGCGGCCATGGTGGCCCGATGCTCCGGCGATCGCTACTTCACCGTGCTCGACCTGTTGTTCCAGGCGCAAGCCACCTGGGCGGGCAGCGCGAATCCCACCAGCGCGATCAAGACCGTGGTCGCCCAGGCGGGGATGACCGGCGCGGAGATTGACGAGTGTCTGGGTCTCACCGATCTGCGCAACGGCATCACCAACATGAAGACAGCCGGACTGCAGCAGTACGCCGTCACCGGCACGCCGACCTTCATCATCGGGTCGCAGACCATCGTGGGAGCGCAGCCGTTCGCCATCTTCGACGCCGTGTTGAAGTCCCTCACGCAGTAGCGGCAGCCAGGCTCCGACTCCGACCGCGGAGGATCAGTCCGCGGCGGTGCTGTGTCTCGAGTCAGTAGCCCGCTTCGGGCCGCTGGGAACGCCGCGTCAACGCCTGAGAACGGCCGTTGTGTTCACCGCCGGGAGGCGGTCCGCCCTGGGAGGTCGCTCATGCCTCCTATCGTCATCTTCGCGTCGCCCTATTCGAAGCGCTCCGGCCATCGGCGGGCGCCGTGCAGGACGGCCAGAATCTCGATGCCGTCCTTCACGATAAGCCACGACAAACGGCGTGCCAGTGATGACGAGCTCTCGTGTGCGAGGCACGCGACCGCTACGGCCCATCTGCGGGTGGCGTTCCAGCACCTCGATGGCCGAAAAGACCCGGTCGACGGCGGCGTCAGCCGCCGTCGAGCAGCGGTTCCGCGTGATCCACTGTTGCCACGCGTGACTGCAGAGTGGAAACGGGTACGTCGTCGCGCGCCATCGCGGACCGGACCCGGACGGATACCGCGCGCAGTTTGTCCGGCTGGTCGATCTCGCCGAAGGCCTGGAGCGTGCATCCCGGCCCGTGCAGCGGTAGTCACCCGCGGGAAAGGATGCGCTGCGCGTCCTGCGACACCGGAAGTAGCAACGGTCAGGCAGACCGGTTGATCGACCCGACGGCCATCGCGGCAGCAGAAGCTGCCGCGGCTGTACACCCAACTCGGCCTCGCCTGACGCCGAGTGTCATCGCCTGAATCCTCGTCGGCTCTGTTCGAGCAACCAGCGCCACGCGGGCCGGGCCTCGGGTATCGCGGACTTCAGAGCGGGCGACAACTCGTGATAGAGCAAGACGCCTTTCGCGCGCGTGGCGCGTGACTTTCCCAGCACGATCGATCGCCGCTCTCGTCCGACCGTGTCGGGGTCGGACAAGCTCCAGCAGGTGTTCCAGAACGACTTGCCGTCTTCGTCGCACAGATCCACCTCGCCACCATTCGCGAAGTAGTAGAGGGTGCGTCGTTGGCGCCGCAACTGGAGAAAGACAGTTGTTTCCAGCTTGTGACCAACGTCCCGGTCCGGATTCCCCTGGAACGCCGCGACCAGGCCCGGGTCGATCACGTGGAGCTTCTTGGGATTGTGCGCCTGCTTTCGCAACGACCGTTCCTGTCTAGGCAGCAGGAACAGGAGGTAACTGTCCTCCAGGTAGCCCAGATATTCGTGCAGGGTGTTCTTCGACACGCTGAATCCCAGCGAGGCGAAGTCGCGGTGGAGTTTGCTCACGTTGACCAGCGAGGCCGTGTTCCGAAACGCGAAGCGCAGCAACTCGCGCATCAGCGTCTCGTTGCGCACACCGTAGCGCTCGACCACGTCGCGGTAGAGCATCAGCGACGCGTATTCACCGAGGATCAACGGACGCATGGCCTCGTCTGCCAACACCACCTCCGGGAAACCGCCCCACCTCAAGTACTGCTCGAGAGCGCCACGCACCACGCTTTCGCTGTCCGGATGCGACTTCTGCCAGACGATGCCCCGGAAGTCCAGAACCTCGGCAAAGCTCAGCGGGAACACTTCCAGCGTGACGCTCCGGCCCCGCAACGCTGTGGAGAGGTCGCGAGTGAGCAACTGCGAGGATGATCCGGTCACGAACACCTCGACATCCTCGGTGTCGTGCACGCGGCGGACCCATCGTTCCCATCCGGGTGCACTCTGTACTTCGTCCAGGAAGAGGTAGCACCGCTGGCCGATGGTTTCGGGGAAGATCTCGCGATGGCAACGCAGAACCAGATCGAGGTCCTCGGCTCCCAGGGGCTGGAGGCGGTCATCCTCGAAGTTCAGGTAGATGAGCCGGTGCCGCCCGACGCCTTGCGCCAGCAGCCGCTGGATCGTATGGAAGAACAGGAACGTCTTGCCGGAGCGCCGCACCCCGGCGAGGCCGATCACTTTTCGCGATCCGATGGGCAACACCAGATCCCGCGCCCGGCACTCGGGCAGCGGCCGGGCGACGAACTGCCTGAGCACGTGCTTCAAATTGTCACTAGTCACAGTGACAGTATCGTATTAGTTATCCCTTCATGCAAGGATAACAATTGACCCTCCATCTCCTGCCGGCCCCTCGGAGGTATGACTCAACGCCGCCGCACCTCGTCGAGCGCCATCCAGCCTCATGTACGAGACAGCTTATAATGAAGGCACAGACACCCAACTCGGGGAACCACTTCGGCCGTAGTGGCGGTGGTGTGGCCCGATTCCCAAACGCGACAGTCATGGGAAGGTGGGTCACGAAGCCCGGAGGCGATCCGGGAGGAGGACAATCCGATATGCGAACTCGCTCCATAGCGCTGCTGAGCGCGATTCTCGTGCTGGCCTCGACGCTGGGCATGAGCGCCGACGTGAAGTCGCAGCAGAAGACCCAGATCAAGCTGGAAGGCATCGCCGGCAGCGTCGCCGGGATGTTCGGCGGCAAGGCTGCTAAAGAAGGCACGCTCACCACCATTGCCATCAAGGGCAACCGCCGGATGTCGACCATCGACAACACCGCTGAGTTGATCGATCTGGATGCCCAGAAGGTCTATCGTCTCGATCTGCGCGGCAAGACTTACACGGTCCAGACCTTCGACGAGCTCCGCGCCGCGTTCCAGAAGACCACGTCCAAGGGGCAGCCGCAAGCCGCCAGCGAGAAGTCCGATGGTAAGCAGCCGGAGATGGAGTTCGATCTCGACATCAAGAAGACCGGCCAGCAAAAGCCGATTGCGGGCTTTTCCTGCGAGCAGGTCATCATGACGCTCACGATGCACGAAAAGGGCAAGACCGTTGACGATGCGGGCGGCATGATCATCACATCCGACATGTGGATGGCACCCAAGAACCCCGCGCTGCAGGAGAACATCGCCTTCGAGAGGCGATACTTCGAGAAAGTCTATGGAGACCAGGCCGCTCCATCCGGGCGCGACCTGGCGCAGGCGATGGCCGTGTTCCCCGGGATGCAGGCGGCCTTGGCGCGCACCCAGAAGGAAGGCCTCAAGCTCGATGGCACGCCGATGCTGACTACGGTGACGGTGGCTGGCGCGTCTGGCCCCGAAGGCTCCGACGCGCGGGCCGATCAGAACCGTGGCGGCGGCGGCGGGATCGGCGGCGCGTTAGGTGGGCTGCTCGGACGGAAGAAGAAGACCGAACAGCCGGCCGAAGGTGCGGCAGGCGGAGCGGGCACGAAGACGCGCGCCACGATCATGACGACCATCACCGAGGTGCTGTCGATTGAGTCGGCCGTGGCCGCGGGGGACGTGGAGATCCCGGCAGGATTCAGACAGAAGTAGCGATCACCCTTCGACCCGAGTTGTGTTGCGCACCACACGGTCATTTCGCAGCGGTGACGAAGCGGGCCACCGCGACGCCGCCGTCCGCAACCCAAGTGAGCTCAGGGTATAGACAGGAACAGGCCGGGTCGCTGATTGAGGCGATCCGGCCTGCCCACCACTCAAGAACGCTGGCGATTCTACTGCTTGACCAGTTGCCCGCGCAGCACGCCGTTCGGGTTCAGCCCCGAGTACAAGTTGAAATAGTACCCGGATGGGTTGGCGAGAATCCCGCTGGCGGCGGTCGACGTCACGCTCACGCCCGAGATGGTGATCAGCACCGTGCCGGTCGGGCTCAGAATCGGAGCCGCCTGGGTAATGGTCGGCAGCGGCACCACCGGCGCCCCGAGCGTGCCGGCCGCTCCCTGGTGGATGTAGGCCGCCACGATGGCCGATCCGTTGTCGAGCGGATACGGGAGCACGCCCGACTTGACCAGTCCTTTGAGTGAGAGGGCGAAGCTCGCCGTGTAGGCGCCGTCAGCCGCTGGCGTCAACGTTACCTGGAGCGATCCCGTCGCACCAGCTTCGAGAGAACCCGCCGGCGGCACGTTCGAGGTACCCGCCAACTGGGCCACCAACGTGACCACACCAGACGGCACCACCGGGTTGATGCTCTTGTTGCAGCCAACTGCAACCAAACTCATCGCGCACGCGAGGACGGCAAGGCGCTTCATCGTAGGGGACCTCCTCAAAAGCTGTGTCTAGAAAGACGAATCATACACGAGGCAGGGCCGCACAGGCCACCGGATATCGCGTGGGCCGTCAACTTGCGTGCCCTCTATCAGTTACGGCGGATACTGGCCGCCGCGGCGATGAGCGCATAGGTGACGTAGGGCCGTCCGCCAGGATTCGGCGTGTCACTGAGTCCTTCGATTCATGAGGTCGGCGACGAACTTATTCACTCAGGACTCAGTCGACGGTCAGCGTCTTGCTCAGGTTCCTCGGAAAGTCGGGGTCGTGCCCCCGCGCGACGCTCATCTTGTACGACAGCATCTGCAGGGGAATTGTCGCCAGCAGGGGATTCACCAAGGCCCCGGCGGCCGGCAGCGGCACGACATCGTGTGCGTTGCCGCTCAGCCGGCTGTCAGGCTCCGCGATGGCGATGGCGTGTCCGCCTCTGACCGTCACCTCGTTGATCGCGCTGATGAGCAGCGGCACATCGTCGGGGCCGACGACGAAGATGACCGGGTAGCCCTCGTCGACCGCGCTGAGCGGACCGTGCTTGAACTCGGTGCTCAGCATGCCCTCGCAGTGGGCGTATGTGATCTCCTTGAGCTTCAACGCGCCTTCGAGCGCGATGCCGTAGGTCAGGCCAAAGCCGAGCGTGTAGAGGTCGCTTCTCGAATTGACGCTGGGCAGCACGCGGTCGACGTCGGCATCGGTGGAGGCGATCGTGTATTCAAGCAGGTCCGGCACCGTCCGCAGCGTCTTGGTGTCGTGGCCGCCGATGCGCATGGCCAGATAGAGGAAGGCGAGCACCTGATTGAGAAACGTCTTGGTCGCCGGCACGCTGATCTCATACCCGCACGCGAGCGGCAGGTAGGCCTGCGTGTGGTGCGCCAGCGACGACCCCAGCACATTGAGCAGACCCAGGCATTGTGCGCCCGCGCGCTCGGCCACATCGAGCGCGCTGAGGACGTCCTTGGTCTCGCCGCTCTGGCTCACGAACACCACGACATCGTCTTTGGAGAGCGTGGGCCCGTACTGCGCCACGAACTGTGGGGCCAGTACCGGCACCGCGGACCGGCCGGCGAGCCGGGCCGCGTAGACCGCCCCCACCATCCCGGCGTGGTAACTGGTGCCGCAGCCGATGTAGTAGAGATGCTGCGCGGACCGCATGGCGGACGCCATCACGTCAACGTGGCGCGACGCATCGAACAAGTGGAGCAGTTCCCGCGCGACGGCCGGCTGCTCGTGGATCTCCTTGAGCATGAAGTGCGCATAGCCGCCCTTGACGGCCGCGTCCATGCCCTGCGTGAACACTTCGGGATCGCGCTCGACGCGTGCGCCGTTGGCCATGCTCCAAAGGCTCACGCCGTCGGGTTCGAGTACGACGATTTCGCCGTCACGCAGGCGCACAATGCGAGTGGTCAGCGGCAGCAGCGAGGGCAGGTCGGACGAGCAGCACGTAAAGCCGTCGCCCAGACCCACGACCAGGCCGGAGCCCTTCTTGAAGGCATACAGGCGATCGTCGTGGACCGAGGCGATCACAAACGCATAATCGCCCTCGAGCACGTGGTAGGCGCGGCGAATTGCCTCCACCATGTCGAGGCCCTGATTCACGTACCGCTCGACGGCGTGCACACAGGATTCGCCGTCGTTGGTCGAGCGGACCGTCAGGCCCTCGGCGATGAACTCCTGCCTGAGCGCGACGTTATTGACGACATTGCCGTTGTGCGCGCCGACCATGTCGCCATCGCTGTCGAGATGCGGTTGTGCATTAACTTGCGACGGGGCGCCAAACGTGGCCCAGCGAAGCTGCACGATGCCCCGGCGGCCTCGCAGTGCCGAGAAGCCGAGACGCGGTGCGACCTCATCAACTTTGCCGACATCCTTTCGCAGATCGATATGGCCCGCGCGATCAATGGTGGCGGCGCCCACCGAATCGTAGCCGCGGTAGGAGAGCCGTCGGGCCGCGCCAAGCAGCGTCTCGCCCAGAGGTTGGTCATCGCGGGTGACGATTCCGAAAATTCCACACATGGCCCGTTAGTCTACAGCGGGATCGCTGGCAGCAGTAAGCAGAACTGACAGGCAGAGCCGTCGGTCTACACCGTGTGTTTCTTGATCTGGCGGTCCAGGCCGTGGATGTGCGCCCGGATCGCCTGGAGTGTCGCGTGGTCTCCCGCCTCGATGGCGACATCCCGCTCCTTCTTGAGGACGCGGATGCGGGCCTTGAGGGCGGCCTTGTCGATGCCCACCACATCATGGTGCTCGTGGATGGCGATATCCAAGGCCTTGCAGATGGCGACCAGCAGATGCTCCTTGTTCATCTGCGAGTACCCCTGCACGGCGTCATGCTGAATCTCTTTGGCAATCTCGCGCAGATCGGCGACCGTCTTTTCCTTCAGTTCGTGATACGTGTGCGCCATGTCGATGAACCCCCGATTCGCGGCCGTCCCGGCTCTGTGGCCCCCGTGGCTGTCGTGCGGCTGGAGAAGTCAGCGCATTCTACATCCGTTCGTGCCCGCCTGGCCCCCGTTACACTAAAGTAGCGGGGTGAGGACGCCATGGTAACCAGACGAGATCTGCTCAAAGGCGCGTGCGCCACGGGAGCCTTGTTGGCCGTTGGGCCGGCCGCTGAAGGATGGCAACAGGGGAAGGAGGCGCCCGTGCGGACCGACGAGACACGCGAGAAACTGGCTCAATTTGTCGACCCGTTCATCGGGACCGGGGGCCACGGCCACACATTCCCCGGTGCCGTCGTGCCGTTCGGGATGGTGCAACTCAGCCCCGACTCCGGCAAGCAGGGGTGGGACTGGTGCGCCGGGTACCACTACTCCGACACCGAGTTGGCCGGCTTCAGCCATACGCACTTGAGCGGCACCGGGATTGGCGATCTGTGCGACATCCTTGTGACGCCGCTTCTGGCGGGTCCGGTCATGCCAGGCGATCTCCGGCTGCCGTTCTCCCACGACAAGGAACGCGCCACGCCGGGCTACTATTCTGTCGAACTGCCAACCGACGACATCCGCGCCGAGTTGACGGCCACCAGGCGCGTCGGCATCCACAAGTACTCGTTCCGCCGGTACATCCCGGCGCGCCCGCCGGCACTCGTGTTCGACTTGGGCTTCGCCATCAACTGGGACCAGCCGGTCGACACCCAGTTGACCATTGAAGGCCCCACGACGATTTCCGGCTATCGCTTCTCAAAGGGCTGGGCCAAAGACCAGCGCGTCTACTTCGTCGCGCGGTTCTCGGCGCCGATCTTCACGTGGCTCGTCGGAGCCGACGGCGACTTCTCGAACGAGCGCAAGCAGGCGCAAGGGACGAAGGTCAAGGCCCTGCTGCGATTCCGCTCGCGGCCCGGCGACCCGATCATCGCAAAAGTGGCCTTATCGCCCACCAGTGTCGACGGCGCCCGCCGGAACCTCGACAAGGAAACGCCAGGATGGGAATTCGACGCCTACCGTCGCGATGCCGAAGAGGCGTGGGATCGCCGGCTCGAGCGTGTCCGGATCGAGACCGCTGACAAGGCACGCAAGACCGTCTTCTACACAGCGCTCTATCACTCGATGCTGGCGCCCAGCGTCTTCTGCGACGTCGACGGGTCATACCGCGGACCCGACGGCCAGGTGCATGCCGGCACGAAGTTCCAGAACCACACCGTGTTCTCGCTGTGGGACACGTTCCGTGCGCTGCACCCGTTGCTGACCCTCACCCAGCCCGAGCGGGTCAACGACCTCGTGCAGTCGATGATGGCTTTTTCGCGCGAAGGCGGCCTGCTCCCGGTGTGGACCCTGTGGGGCAACGAAACCAACACGATGATCGGGTACCACGCCGTGCCCGTGATTGTCGACGCGATCATGAAGGGCCTGACCACCGTCGATCGCGGCGAGGCGCTGGAGGCGATGAAGGCGAGCGCCCTGCAGGACGGGCGCGGCCTCAAGTGGCTCAAGCCGCCGGAGACGCGCGGGTACATTCCGGCCGACCAGGAGACCGAGTCGGTGTCCAAGACGCTCGAGTACGCCTACGACGACTGGTGCATCGCGCAGTTGGCGGCCAAGCTCGAGCGACCCACCGATCGGAGGCTGTTTGAAACCCGGGCGGGGTTCTACAAGAACGTCTTCGATACCTCCACCGGCTTCATGCGGGGACGACTCAAAGACGGCAGCTGGCGAACCCCCTTCTCTCCACGATTCTCGGAACACGAGAAGAGCGACTTCACCGAGGGCAACGCCTGGCAGCACACCTGGTCGGTGATGCACGATGTGCGCGGCCTCATCGGGCTGATGGGCGGGCCCGACGCCTTTGTGCGCAAGCTCGACGAGCTGTTCGATCAGCCATCCATCATCGAGGGCAGCAACGCGTCGCCGGATATCTCCGGCCTGATCGGGCAGTACGCGCAGGGCAACGAGCCGAGCCATCACATCGCCTATCTTTATGCCTACGCGGGCGCGCCATGGAAAGTGGCCGACCGCGTCCGGCAGATTTGCACCACGCTCTACAAGACCGGCCCCGACGGGTTGTGCGGCAACGAGGACTGCGGCCAGATGTCGGCGTGGTACGTGCTCAGCGCGATGGGGTTCTACCCGGTCAACCCGGCAGAGGGCATCTACGTGCTCGGCGCGCCGCTTCACGACAAGTCCACGATCGAGCTGGCAGGCGGGAAGTCGTTCGACATCCAGGCGGCCCAACTGTCGAGCGCGAACCGGTACATCCAGGGCGCCACGTTGAACGGCCAGCCGCTCGATCGCTGCTGGATTCGCCACGAAGAGATTGCGGCCGGTGGCACGCTTCGCCTGACCATGGGACCGGAGCCAAATCGCAGTTGGGCCAGTGCGCCTGACGCGGCACCGCCATCGATGACGAAGGGATAGTGGACGGGAATCGGGATTCCCGCCTTCGCCCCGAGTTGCGTCAAAGGACTTCGGCGTGGCAAGCGAGCTTGGGGATTCGCGTGAATACCTGGGAACGCCGGGCTCCAGCCCGGCCACGCTGGAGCGTGGCGATCCGTGCGCCTGTAAGTGTGCCATGACCCGAGAGGTGCAAGTCCTCTCCAGGCAAACGCTCTCCGGCCTGAAGCCGACGATTACTGCGCCGCCGCG
>JAPKZQ010000028.1 GCA_026393675.1 Acidobacteriota bacterium
CGCCCAGTTGCCCACTGTTGTTGTAGCCCCAGCACTTCACGCCGCCGCCGCTCGTCACCGCGCACGTATGGAAGTAGCCCGCGGTCACCGCGATAACCCCGCTCGTCAACCCGCTCACGTCCACCGGCGTGAGATGCTGCGTCGTCGTGCCGTGGCCCAGCTGACCAATCGAGTTGAGGCCCCAGCACTTCACGCCGCCGCCGGCGGTCAGTGCGCACGTGTGGTAGCCGCCCGCGTCTACCGCGCTGACCCCGCTCGTCAACGCGCTCACATCCACCGGCGTGACCCGCTGCGTCGTCGTGCCGTCGCCCAGCTGCCCCAAGTTGTTAGAGCCCCAGCACTTCACGCCGCCGCCGCTCGTCACCGCGCACGTATGGCTCGTGCCGTCGCCCAGTTGCCCACTGTTGTTGTAGCCCCAGCACTTCACGCCGCCGCCGCTCGTCACCGCGCACGTATGGAAGTAGCCCGCGGTCACCGCGATAACCCCGCTCGTCAACCCGCTCACATCCACCGGCGTGAAACGATGCGTCGTCGTGCCGTCGCCCAGCTGGCCATATTGGTTAGAGCCCCAGCACTTCACGCCGCCGCCGCTCGTCACCGCGCACGTATGGAAGCGGCCCGCGGCCACCGCGCTCACGCCACTCGTCAACCCGCTCACGTTCACCGGCGTGGAACGACTCGTCGGCGTGCCGTCACCCAGTTGGCCATCGAAGTTAAGGCCCCAGCACTTCACGCCGCCGCCGACGGTCAGTGCGCACGTGTGGTAGCTGCCCGCAGCTACCCGGAGTGGCGTGGGTCGTTCGGCCACGTGGGTGACCGCGTCATGGTGCCGGCGCCGCCGCCGAGCATCGTGAAGTAGCCGCCGACTAGGATCTTCCCATCCGCCTGCACCGCAATGGCGCTGCTGTTGCCATTCGCGCCGGGATCGAAAGCCGTGTCGAGCGACTGTGCGCGGGCGACGGCGCAGGCGCCGAGGAGGATGCACACGACGGCCATGATGCGCGTAGTACTCCGAACGCTGGGCGTCATGGTTTTCTCCTGGCTTGCCCTATCCGGTGCGCTGAAGGTCGAGATGATCCGCGTCCTGGCCTTATGCGTGAATCGGACATAAGAGACGCTCGGTCGCCAAGACGACGGTCTGGCGAGCCGTGTCGCGGGGTGGCAGCGTCAGCGAACCCTGCCCAGAAGTGCGTGTCGTCGGGGGCGGGAGCCCACTGTTGATGGGCTGTCGAACGGGAAACGGTCGCGGCGCTCTACGCGGGCACTACGTCACGATTGGCCGAATCGGGCAAGTCCCAGAGCCTATCCGCAACCTGGGACCAATGGTGAACCTGATCTAACTGCGAGTCAAGACGGATAGCGGCTCTGTGCCGGAGACTGTCTATCGCAGACGCCGCAGCGGCCGAGGCTGTCATCCCTATCTGCCAATCGCTCCACTAAGCCCGGTCCGGGCGCCGTTCAATTCCAAGATGGACTGCCGCATTCCCGGAAACTACTGATTCCTGAAACGCGGATTGCCTCGACAAATCGCTTTGATATCTCTGGGAATTCAGGCAAAACCGTTGGCCGCTCCGCCGGGGATTTCTGAGACGGGCCCGGGCAGGCAACTGCTCGGACGAAGCGGGGCGGCCACGGGGGGCCGCCCCTACGAGAGTGCGCGTTGGGAACGCAGGGAGAGCGGCCGACCCTACCAGATCTTCACGCGCTGGGCGGGGTCGATATACAGCTTGTCGCCGGGCTTCACGCCAAACGCGGTGTAGAACTCGGGGATGTTGCCAAGCGGCCCGTTGCCGCGCACCTTCGCCGGCGCGTGCACGTTCGAGAGCACCTGCTGCCGCAACGCGTCGTCGCGCTCCTTCGACCGCCACACCTGCGCCCAGCCCATGAAGTACCGCTGGTCGCCGGTCAGCCCGTCAATGACGGGCGCGGGCTTGCCGCCAAGCGACGTGTGGTAGGCGCGATAGCCAATCACCAGGCCGGTCAGATCGCCGATGTTCTCGCCCAGCGTCAGCTCGCCGTTCACCTTGAGGCCGGGCAGCACCTCGTACGCGCCGAACTGCGCCACCAGGCGCGCGGTCCGCTTCTGATACTCGGACGCGTCATCCTTGGTCCACCAGTCGCGCATCGTGCCAGTGCCGTCGAACCGCCGGCCCTGGTCGTCGAACCCATGCCCCATCTCGTGGCCAATCACCGCCCCAATCCCCCCATAGTTCACCGCATCGTCGGCCGCTAAGTTAAAAAACGGCGGCTGGAGAATCGCCGCCGGAAAGACCACCTCGTTGCGGACGGGGTTGTAGTACGCGTTGATGGTCTGCGGCGTCATGCCCCACTCTTCGGGATCGATGGGCTTGCCCACCTTGGCGAGCTGGAAGGCGAATTCGGCCGCCTGCGCGCGCATCATGTTGCCCACCAGATCGTCGCGGACCACCTGCACCTTCGAGTAGTCGCGCCACTTGTTCGGGTAGCCGATCTTCGGCCGGAAGGCGGCCAGCTTCTGCTGCGCCTGCGCCCGGGTCTCGGGGCTCATCCAGTCGAGATGATCAATGCCGTCCTTATAGGCGAGCCGGAGATTGGCGACCAGTTGCTCCATCCGCGCTTTCGCCCGGGCCGGGAAGTGACGGGCGACGTAGAGCTTGCCGAGCATCTCGCCGAGATTGCCGTCGAGGGCCGCCACGGCCCGCTTCCAGCGCGGGCGCTGCTCGGGCGTGCCACTCAGCGTCTTGCCGTAGAACTCGAAGCGCGCGTCGACGAAGGCCTTCGGCAGATACGGCGCAAAGCCGCGGATGAGGGAGGACTTGAGATACGGCTTCCAGCGATCGACGGGCCACTCGTTGACGGCGGCCGCCACGGCCTTGACGTAGGAGGGCTGCCCGATGATGAGGGCCGGCGCCGACGCGATCTTCAGCTCGCCCGTCCACGCGGCCCAATCGAAGCCGGGGAACTGCGTGGCCAGGTCGGCGGTCGCCACCTTGTTGTACATCTTCACCATGTCGCGCGTTTCGACGTTGGTCCACTGGCTTTTCGCCAGGTGGGTTTCGAGCGCCATGATGTCGGTGGCCGCGACATCGGTGGATGGGAGCCCGGCGAGCTTGTGCATCGCCTCGAGGAACGCCACGTACTTCGTGCGGTACTCCGCCAGTTTCGCATCGTCTTTCGTGTAGTAGTCGCGATCGGGCAGGCCGAGGCCGTTCTGGTAGACGAAGGCCGCCGTGTTCTTCGGATCCTTGAAGTCGCCCTCGCTAAACGCGGCAAGCGGCGTATCGCAGCCGAGCACGTACATATGGGCAAAGGCTCTGGCGAGGTCGGACTTGGTCTTGATCGCGTCAATCGCGGCCAGCTCGACAAAGAGTGGCGTGGTGCCGAGTGATTCGACCTTCGCCTCGTCCATGAAGCTGGCGTAGAAATCGCCGATCTTGCGGGCGTCGGATCCAGGGGCGCCGCCCGATTTGCCTGCCTCCTCGACAATGGCGCGCAGGTTTTCCTGCGCCTTGTCGTACAGCACCTCGAAGCTGCCGTAGGAGGGTTTGTCGGCGGGGATGGGCGTCTTGTCGAGCCACGCGCCGTTGACGTAGCGGAAGAAGTCGTCCTGTGGCCGCATCGATTTGTCGAACGCCGTGATATCGATGCCCGAAACCAGTTGTGGCGCGGCCGGTTTCTGGGCTGCCACGGTCGAAATCCCTGCCATCCCAGCCAACACGCACCACGCGATCATCCGCTTCATCACAGATCCTCCTATCGGGCGCGATGAATCGCGCCCACGTCGCCCCGTGCCAACGGGACGACGGTTCCTCCGCGTCCCCGCTCACGCAAGCCGGCAAAACACGTTTCCGGCCGGAGGCGGGCCGCTCGACGCCGGCTGCCGCTTAGGCGGACGAAGACGCCAGCTGATCCCTTTGGCCTGCAACGCGTTTTGCAGACTGGGCGCTGTCGGCTTGGTTCGAGGGCCCGCTCCGGAACCCGCCCTCCCACCGGCACAACCGCGCACAGCTGCGGTGGGCAGGCGTCTTCGTCTACCGACTACCGACTACTGTCTACCATCTCACTCCACCGGGTCGACCGCTGTCACATCCGTGCGATCGAGCACGCGGCCGAGCAGCTCCGTCACCACCCAGCATTCGACGATGACGACAAACGCCACCAGCAGCGCCGGGAGCACGATCAACAGGGTGCCGGTGTACCAGTAGACGGTAGCGATGAGCAGTCCGGCAACCACGGCGCCTGGAAGCAGCGACAGCATGAGGGTCACCAGGATGCCGGCCATCATGAGCAGGCGCTGCCCCATCGCGTCGATGCCGCGGGCCCGCGACGTGCCCAGCGACACCCATGCCGGAAACATCACGGCGAGACCGTTGAGCACCACGGTTTGCGAGAGGATGATGGGCGGCGCGAGAATCGCCGCCGCCAATGCATACGATACGAGGTCCAGGGTCCGCGGTGTCGCGTCACCCATGCGCGCGAAAAGTCCCGTGCCGAGCAGCGCGCCCAACATGATGAGCAGAAAGGTCACGGCGGACATCACGATGGCAGGCGCCAGCACCTCGCCGCGGACGATGGCGGCGCCAGATACGGGCCACGTTTTGAGCATGGCGAGATGCGCGAGGTCCTGCCGCAGGTCGTTGCGCATCATCTGCGGCCCCATCAGGACAAGCATCGCGGCCAGCCAGATGGACATCCCGGCGACGGCGGTCGCAACGCCGCCGGCGCGTCCGGAGGCCTGCGCAGCCATCCCGAGCACGATGACGATGGGCAGCAGGCGCAGCAACGTCTTCGCCGACACGTAGCGGCCGAGCAGGATGAGGTTTTTCCAGAGAATCGCGGTTTCGGGCGGCCCCACCAGCCCCAACTGGAACGGCGTGGCCGTCGCGCCGCGGGCCACCGCCTTCGGGGCGGCTTTCGAGAGCGCGCGCTTCTCGGCGTGCTCGGCGGAGGCTTCCTCGAACGACGTATCCGAGCGCAGTACCCACGCGTAGTTCAGTGCGATCAGGGCCAGCACCCACGGCAGCACCGCAAAAAACTCGGCGGGCGATGACGCGAGCGGGAGGCTCGCCAGCGTGCGAAATGGCCAGAGCACGATGCCGGCCGCCCCTGTCGTGCCCAATCGCTGCAGCTCGGCGAAGACGGCGCCGGGCTCCGACAGCGCGACAAGCGCCGACCAGCCGTTGATGACGGTTTCGACCAGCACGCCGACGGCGCCGAAGACGATGACGAGCGGCACCCACTGGTGCCAGATGCCGCTCTTGCCGTGTTGCGCGAGGCTGCTCCGGCGGAGCGCGACCCCCATCAGATGCAGGCGCACCACCATGAAGATCAACCAGAGGCCGATGACCGTCATCCAACTGTTGGCGAGAGTGGTTGGCCGCACAAACAGCGTGATAAGCGCCGAACTGAACAGCATGCCCAGCTGCGACCGCACCAGCCGGAAGTGCAGCAACTGGCGGCGGGTGACCGGCGCAGTGAACAGGAACTGCACCTCGGCGCGCGAGAAGGTGATGGGTTTGCCTGCACCGGGCCATACCCACGCGATCGCGGCGATCACCAACAGGACCACGCTCGCGACCACCTGGATCGGGCCAGCCAGGTTCCCCAGCCCAGGGAAACCCCGACTGCCGCGCCGCACGTCCGAACGCGGGCGGAACACCATGAAATAGAAATAGAGCCCGCCGACGATGAGGCTGGCGAGATAGCGGGGCTCGCGCAGGCGCCGGATGCGGCGGCGCATGCGGTTTTTGAACGAGCAGAACGTCAGGTAGGCGAAGGTGCCGATCATCTACGGCTCGCGCGCGGTGGCCGTGAGGAAGATCTGCTCGAGCGACGAGCCGGCCGCAGCCAGCTCCGGCTGCGCCTTGAGTTGGTCGAGCGTCCCGTCGGCGATCTTCCTGCCGTGATCGATGATGATGACGCGCGTGCAGATCTCCTCGACCATGTGCAGCAGATGCGACGACACCATCACGGCCGCGCCGGCCCGGCCGCGCGCCACGATGGTCTCCTTCATCCGCCGGATGCCGAGCGGGTCAAGGCCGGTCAGCGGCTCGTCGAACAGCAGCACCGCCGGATCGTGCAGCAGGCCGCACGCGATGGCCACCTTCTGCTTCATGCCGCGCGAGAGTTCCACCGGCAGCGACTGCTCTTTCCCGGTGAGTTCCAGCTCGTCGAGCAGCCGCTTGGCACGCGCCTCGACGTCGAGCACCTTGTAAAGCCGCGCGGTGAGGCGCATGTGCTCCATCACCGTGAGGTAGTCGAACAGTTGGGGCTCATCTGCCATGAACGCGAGCTGGGCCTTGGCGGCGACCGCGTCCGAGACGATGTCGTGGCCACCGATGGTGATGGTGCCGGTGGTGGGGGCCTGGATGCCGACCAGGCAGCGCAGCGTGGAGGTCTTGCCGGCGCCGTTCGGGCCGATGAGGCCGACGACCTCGCCGGGACCGACGCCGAACGAGAAGTCGTCCACGGCCTTGAACGAGCCGTACGTCTTGGTCAGGTGCTGGACGTCAATCACCATGATGCAGTTTACAACGGAACGTCCGGGGAGGCCGGTTGACCTGAACGGCGCATTGTCGGCAGGGCCGCCACCCACACCGAGGTGTCGACGACGATCATGCGGACTGCCGCCTCTGGCGCCGCCGGCTCTTCGGGAGATCGACATCCAGGCGCACCTTGCCCAACAGCGACTTGAGTTCGTCGATGCGGCGGCCGCGCAGCAACTCGCGGAGCGCCAGCACGACGGTGTCGGTCTTTGATCTGAGCCCGACCGCCTGGCGTGCTTCTTCGAGGAGATCGGCGGGAAGATCCAGGGTGATGCGCATACGATTCAGCGTGATTCGCACGCTTATTGATGTCAAGTCATCTGCGTGAATGATGCGTTCAAGCGGGAGCAGCGCTCTCGATGTGACGTCGATGAACAGGTGCGCCGGGTTGAGCTGACGATGCGATAATGGCGCGGTCAGGAACGTCGCTTCCGAGCCATTCTGCCCCCGGAAACAGAGGCATTGGAGCGTGCTGACGCGAACACGCTTTCGTGTGGCGGTCGGGGTCGCGATGGCGTCCTTCTGGTGGCTGGCGCCGATGGTGGCCCAGGTCCAGCAGCCCCGCGCGCCCGTCCCGTTCCGCGCCGGCGTGACGCTGGTGCCCGTCGACATCCGCGTCGTCGATGCGGATGGAAATCCGGTCACGAATCTCAAGGCGGCGGATTTCACGATCTTCGAGAATGGGGTCAGACAAGACATCGCGCACTTCTCCACCCAGTCCTCTCTTGCGGCGACACCGGAGACAGCCGGCTCATCAGCACGGGCGCCACGGACGTTCTTCATCGTGCTGGGACGTGGCCGCCTGAATGACCCAGGCAAGGGCCTCGATGCCATCATTGAGTTCGTGCGCTCGCGCCTCGTGCCCGGGGATCGGGTGGCGGTGCTGGCCTTCCTTCATCTCGCGGAGTTGACCACCGATCGCGAAGCGGTCGTACGGCTGCTCGAGCGGTACCGCGCGCGGCACGAGGCGATCGACGACAAGCTCGACCGGGACGGCAAACGCATCCGGGCCGGGGCGCCCGATTGGCCGCTTGCACCCGACACTCAAGTCGACCTGGCCGCGCTGTTTGATGCGCCTGGTCTGCCACGCATCCAGCTTTTCCCCGGCGGCTCGGGTGGAAAGCAGATCAACTTCTGGGATGGGGGCTATCTCCGGCGGATGATCGAGTACCTGCGTTATGTCGAGGGCGAGAAACACCTCGTGCTGATGGTGGAGCGTGCGGTCAGTCAGGCCGACTCCTACGCTCAAAGCGCGGCGGCGGCGCGTGCGACGGTGTCGGTGATTCAGACAGGCGGCATGCGACCGCCAAGGCCCCTGTCGGGCAAGTATGGTGGCACGTTCGATTCGTCGCCCAATGCGACCGAGATGATGGGGTTTCTGGCCGACAGGGCCCTGGCAGAGGAGACGGGTGGCGTGGCGGGGTTCTATCAGAGCGCGGCCAAATCGCTCGACCGCCTGATACGAACGACGAGCTTCGAGTACCTGCTCGGCTACTATCCGGCGAAGCCTCCGGCCGACGGGGAGTATCGGGAGCTTCGCGTCGAGGTGAGGCGGCGCGGCGTCACGGCGCTCTATCGCCATGGCTACGAGGCCCAGCCGCCGCCGATTGAGCCGCTCGATCTGCGGCGCATCTTCGCCGAGGCCGGATTCCGAAACGCGCTGCCGGTCGACATCCGGCTGGCCAACATTCCCATGGACCTCAAGGCCCGGCTGAACCGCGGCCCCGGCGAGGCAATGACCATTGACGTCGACATCGCGATTGATCCGAAGTGGGTGACCTTTGTGCAGAAGGGCGAAGAATGGACCACCTGCATCGACGTGGCGGCCTTTGCGCGCGATGCGGGTGAGAAGGTGCTCGGGGAGCAGCGGGGCCGCATCGACCTGAAGCTCGACGCGAAGGCCTATGCACAACAACTGCGTGAGCGCATCCGGTACACAATCGCTGTCAGCGTGGCGACGGGTCATCCGGCGCACGTGAAGGTGCTCCTCTACGAATACGAAGGGTCTCGCACGGCCCATGCCACCGTGCGACTGCGGTAGTCATCCTGCGCGGCGTGGTCCGCGGTTGAGATCACGTCTCACCGTCGACACCCCCGACAACACGTCTCGCCCTGCGGCCCTCAGAGCGCGGACCGCATCGCCTTCACACCACAATCGCAGGGCCATCCGTCAGTCTGCGGCCGGCGATGGCGCGGTGTCGGCACAGCGCCCGGGTTGACACACCCCATGAATCTGTTATATATGAATATCTAGATATGCGATTGCCTGAGACGGAGCTGCAGGTCTTCAAGGCGGAGTTCTTCCGCGCCCTCGCGCACCCGGTCCGCATCCGCCTGCTCGAGGAGCTGCGCGCCGGCGACCGCAGCGTCCAGGAATTGCAGGAGGCGCTCGGGCTCGACCAACCGTCGGTGTCGCAGCAGCTCGCCATCCTGCGCGCCAAGAACCTCGTGACGGCCAGTAAGGCCGGCACCTCCGTCCGTTACGCCGTCCGCGACCCGCTTATCCACGAGTTGCTCGCCACGGCCCGCGCCATCTTCAACAACCGCCTGGTCGATACGCAGACGATGCTCAAGGAACTGAGACGAGAGGCGCGGCGCGTCGTATGAAGCTGTTCCAGAAGATCCGACGCGTCGGCACGGTGACCGAGCCGCTGCCCGAGGGCGACTTCGAAGCGATCACGCTCATCCGCGAGATCGATGCCCGGGCGCAACGGCTGCTGAGGCGCGCTGTCGGCATCCGCCACGTGGACGCCGGCTCGTGCAACGGCTGCGAAATCGAAATCTCGGGCCTGCTCGGCCCCGTCTACGACCTCGAGCGCTTCGGCCTCCATTTCGTCGCGTCGCCGCGCCACGCGGACCTGTTGCTGGTGACTGGCCCGGTGACCCGCAACATGGAGATTCCCTTGCGCAAGACGTACGAAGCCACGCCCGATCCGAAACTGGTCGTCGGCATCGGCGACTGCGCGAGGGACTGCGGCGTGTTCGCGGGCAGCTACGCGGTGGTGGGCAGCGTCGATTCGGTCATTCCCGTTGATGTCGTCGTCTCCGGATGCCCGCCCTCGCCCACCGACATCCTGCGCGGCATCCTCGTGGCGATTGGCCGGCTGGAGCTGCCGGCGAAGACAGCGGTCGATTCCCGCGCCGCGGCGACCTCGGGGGTGGAGCAGCAATGATCGCCGCCTTCCTGCTCCCGCTCTTCTGGTTGATGGTGGTCGGCTACGGGATCACCGCCTCTGGCCTGATCATGCCCACGCCGCGGTTGATCCGAGCGGTCACCGCCATCGGATCAGTGGTGGGCGGCGCGGCCGGGCTTACGCTCGCCTGCCTCGTCTTGTGGACCGATGCGTCGCTGACCCTCGAGGCACCAGCGCTCCTGACGGTTGCCGGTGGCTGGCTGTTCCATCTGGATCGGCTCGGTGCGCTCTTCCTCGCGCTCATCTCGGGTGTCGCGATCCCTGTCGGCATCTACGCCACCAGCTACACGGCGTCGTACGAAGGCCGCTACTCGACGCGCTGGATGGCCTTCAACTTCGGCGTGTTCCTGCTCAGCATGAGTCTGGTGACAGCGGCCGCCAACGCCATCACGTTCCTGCTCTGCTGGGAACTGATGGCGATCAGTTCGTTCTTCCTTGTCGTCACCGAGCACGATCGCGAGGAGTCGGTGCGGGCGGGCGTGTGGTATCTCGCGATGACGCACGCGGGACTGCTGGCGCTCCTTTCCGCGTTCTTTCTCCTCGGAGCGGACGGCCCCACCGCCGCGGGGTGGACCTTCGCGGCCATGCGCAGCGCCGCGCCGCAATTGCCGTCGAGCACGCGCAATGCCATCTTTCTGCTGGCCCTGCTCGGGTTCGGATCGAAGGCCGGCATGGTGCCCTTCCACGTGTGGTTACCGCGCGCGCATCCAGCCGCGCCAAGTCACGTGTCGGCGCTCATGTCGGCCGTGATGGTGAAGCTCGGCATCTACGGTCTTCTGCGAATCGGCCTCGACGTACTCGGAGGCGGGCCCTCGTGGTGGGGCACGCTCATCATCATTCTGGGCGCCGCCTCGGCGCTCACCGGCGTGCTCTATGCCCTGGTGGCGGATGATCTCAAGCGGCTGCTGGCGTACTCCACCGTGGAGAATGTCGGCCTGGTGTTGCTGGGTGTTGGCGCCGGATTCCTGTTTCTGAGCCTCTCGCAGCCGGAAGCCGCGATGCTCGCGATGGCGGCCGCGCTGCTGCACGTCATCAACCATGCCGCGTTCAAGGGCACGCTCTTCCTGAGTGCCGGATCGATCGTGCACGCGACGGGCACGCGCGACATGAATCTGCTGGGAGGACTCGTGAAGCGCGCGCCGTGGACGGTGGCGACATTCCTGGTGGGCGCGATGTCAATCGCGGCCCTGCCGCCGCTCAACGGGTTTGTGAGCGAGTGGCTGCTCTTCCAGTCGTTCCTGCCTGGCGTCGCCAGCTCGCGGGCCGCGATTGCGGGCCTGCTCACGCTCGGCGTCGGCGCGCTGGCGCTGACCGGCGGGCTGGCCGCCGCGACGTTCGTGAAGGCGTTCGGCATCTCGTGCCTGGCCATCCCCCGATCGAACGAGGCCGCCCAGGCGCACGAGAGCCCGCGATCGATGCGCGTGGGCATGGTGCTGATGGCCGCGTCCTGCCCGCTGCTCGCCCTCGCGACGATTCCCACGCTCACGACCATCACCGGTGCGCTCGCGACGCTCGCTGGTCTCGGAGGGCTCTCGGGGACGACGCCAGTGTTCCACCTGGGCGTGACGCTGCGCACGCCGAATGGGATGGCGACGATGTCGCCTGTCGCGATCGCGCTGGTTCTGGTGGCCGCGCTGGTCGGCACCTGGATTGTGGTGCGCGTGGTCGCGAGACGAACGGTGCGTATCGGCGACACGTGGGGATGCGGCCGCATCGGCCAGACGCCGCGGATGGAATACACCTCCACCGCGTTTGCCGAACCGCTGCGTCGCGTATTCGACCAGCTCTATCGGCCGAACGAGGACATGGCGGTTGGCGTCGTGCATCCCGAATCGCCGTACTACATCCAGTCGGTGACGTACCGGACGACGATCCATCCGTGGTTCCAGCGCGTCCTCTACGACCCACTGGTTGACGGCGTGGAGCGGGTGGCGGTGTGGACAAGGCGCCTGCAGTCGGGCTCGGTCAACGCGTATCTCGGCTACATCGTGTTCGTGCTCGTCTTGTTGCTGGTGTGGGTGATCGGGTTCTGACCCGCGGAGGATGTGGTGTTCAACGTCACAGGCGTCGTGATTGAAATCGCGCAGGCGCTGCTGGGCCTCGCGGTGGCGCCGGCGCTGGTCGGCCTGATTCGCTGGGTGAAGGCCCGGCTGCAGAACCGGCGCGGCGCACCCATCTGGCAGCCGTACGCCGAACTGCGCAAACTCCTCGGCAAGGAAACCGTCATCTCGTCAAACGCGTCGTGGATATTCCGCACGGCGCCCTACGTCGTGTTCGGCAGCACGGTGGTCGTAGCCCTGCTCGTCCCCGTGCTCATCACGCCGCTGCCTTTCAATCAGGTCGCCGATCTGTTTGCGCTGGTCTACCTGCTGCTGCTCGGGACGTTCGCGCTCGCGCTCGGCGGCCTCGATCCCGGCTCGCCGTTTGGCGGCATGGGCAGCAGCCGCGAGATGACGATTGCCGCGCTCAGCGAACCCGCGATCGCGCTGGCCATTCTGTCACTTGCGCTCGGCGCCGGTTCGACCAATCTCGGCGAGATGGCGGCGCGCACGATTGCCAACCCCACCGTTGCGCTCAGCCCCGGTCACATTCTCGCCTTTGCCGCCCTCTTCATCGTCATGCTGGCGGAAACCGGCCGGCTGCCGGTCGACAATCCGGCCACGCATTTGGAATTGACGATGATCCATGAGGCGATGATTCTGGAGTACTCGGGCCCACATCTCGCGCTGGTGGAGTGGGCGTCGTGGCTCAAACTGACGGTGTTTTTGACGCTCGCGGCCAACCTCTTCGTGCCGTGGGGGCTGGCGACTTCGCTCTCGCCGGCCGCGCTGGCCATTGCGTTTGCGGCCATCGTGGTCAAACTCGTGGTGCTGGCCGTCCTGCTCGCGTTCTTTGAAACCCGGGTCGCGAAGCTGCGGTTGTTCCGCGTGCCCGAACTGCTGGCTGTCTCGTTCGTGCTCGGCCTGCTGGCTGTCACGTCGTCTTTCTCGCTGAGTGCTTCGAGTCGCCACTCAGGCCCCGAATCGCTTTCGAACACCAGGGCTGGAGGAGCTCCCTCAGCACTCAGTCCTGAGGACGCGAATCAGCAGCCATCCCGGCGTATCGAAGGACTGAGGTAGCGCCGCGTGGACGGACTCTTCTCGCAGGTCGCCGTGCTGGGCTCAAGTGGCGTGCTGCTCTGCGCCATCGTCGCGTTGTGGCGGCACGGCATCGGGGCGTACATCTCGGCCTTCAAGTGGCAGTCGAACGTGCTGGCCGCGCTCACCGCGGCGGTGGCCTACTTCGGGCATGACTACGATTTGTATTGGGTCGCGGCGCTGATGATCGCGGTGAAGGGCGTGGCCATCCCACGACTGCTCACACGCCTGGCGCATCGTGTGGGCCAGAACCGCGAGAGCGAACCGCTCGTGAACACGGCGACATCGCTGGTCATCAGCGGCCTGCTGATCCTGCTCGCCTACACGGCGGCACGCCCGCTGCAGACGCTGTCGGCGGCGCCGACGCGCGCGGGCATCCCGCTCGCGATTGGCCTGCTCTTCGTCAGCCTGTTCGTGATTGTGAGCCGCAAGAAGGCCATCACGCAGGTGATCGGCTTTCTGATGCTCGAGAACGCGATCGCCCTGCTCGCCGTGCTCGCGACGTATGGCGTGCCGCTGGTGGTCGAACTGGGCGTGTTCCTCGACGCCCTGATGGGATTCCTGGTGATGCAGATTGTCCTCTATGACATCCACGACACATTCAACACGCTCGACGTGGACGTGTTGAATCGGCTGAAGCACTGACGCCATGGAGACACTGCTTCTCTTTGCGCTTGCCGGACCGTTTGCCTTGTCGGCCGTACTGGCCGCGCTGGGCGTTGGTGACCGCCGTGTGGTCGGCTGGATCATCGCGGCGGGCCGGGTGATCTCGGTGGGCGCGGCGATCGCGTTATGGACCATCGCGATTGGCGGCTCCCCGTTCGCGCCAGCGGCGGCGGGTCTCTTCCGCGTGGACGCGCTCTCGGCGCTGGTGGCCTGTTGCGTGGTCGTCGTCGGAACGATCTCGATGGCTCTCGGGCCTGGCACGCCGGGATCGGGGCACGACGACCCGGCCGCGCGCCGTAAGTTCCAGGCGTACGGCAACGTGTTCGTGCTGGCGATGCTGCTGGCGGTCACCGTCAACAACGTCGCGTTGATGTGGGTGGCCATCGAAGCGACGACGATCACGTCGGCACTGCTGGTGCCGCTCCACCGGTCGAAGGCGTCAGTCGAGGCGTCGTGGAAGTACCTGTTGATTGGATCGGTCGGCATCGCGCTGGCGTTTGCCGGCACGGTGCTCGCGTATTTTGATTTCGTCACGATCACCGGGCAGCGTCAGACCTCGCTTGGCTGGCCGCTCCTGATGCACTCGGCGCCAGTGCTTGATCCCGGCCTGCTGCGGCTTGCGTTCGTGTTCCTGCTGGTGGGCTACGGCACCAAGGCTGGACTGGCGCCCATGCACACCTGGCTGCCCGATGCGCACTCGGAAGCGCCCGCGCCGCTCTCCGCGATGATGTCGGGCGTGCTGCTGGCCGTCGCGCAATACGCGATTCTGCGCTGGAAGGCCGTGGTCGATCTCACGCCGGGCGGCGCGGCATTCACCAATCAGGTGCTGCTGGCCATCGGTTTGTTCTCGGTGCTGATCGGCGCGTTGAGCCTTGTCCGCCAGCAGAGTTACAAGCGGCTGCTCGCCTACTCGAGCGTCGAGCACAGCGGGCTGATCTGCATGGGCCTCGCGTTTGGACCGGCGGGCGTGTTCGCGTCTCTCTTGCACATGATGAATCACGCGCTCGCCAAGTCGACCAGCTTCCTGCTCTCCGGCCGCATTCTTGCCCGCTATGGATCGACCGACGTCGATGGCGTGCGCGGTCTGGTGCGGACCATGCCGGCCACCGGTGCGCTGTTTGCCACCGGTGTGCTGGCGTTGATGGGATTGCCGCCGTTCGGCTTGTTCGTCTCGGAATTTCTGCTGTTCCGCGCCGGGTTCACCTCGGGGCATGTCTGGGAAACGGGCGTCGCGCTGGTCCTCGCGGGGATCGGATTCGTCGGGCTCTCGTCTCACCTGCTGCGCATGCTTTACGGCGCCACACCCGATGGCGTGATGTCGGGTGAGCGGGACGCTCGGGCGCTTGCCCCGATTGTGGTGTGCGCGGTGGCGCTGGTTGTGCTCGGCCTGATCCTGCCGGAGGCCGTTGGCGCACTGCTGGGCCGCATTGTCGAAGGGATGACCGCATGAGCGAGATGACGCACGCGGTCGCCGGGCTGAGGAACGTCGCCTCACTTTACGCCTTGCGGGACGTCCGGATGCCGCGCCCGCGGGAACTTCACGCAATGGCTGATGCGGCGAGCATGCCGGCGGTGACGGCGGCACTGTGGACTGAGTGGGGTGCCGAACTGGTGTTAATGGCTGGCGAGGATCGACGCGCCCGTGATGGGGCGTTTCGCGTCCACTACTTGTTTGCGCATCACGAGGAGAATTGGTTCGCTCACATCACGACGCGGGTTGATGGCGCCAACCCGGTGATCGCGTCTTCCGCGATGAGTTGCTATCCCGCGTCGCGGTTCGAACGCGAGATGCGCGACCTGATGGGCATCGTGCCGCTCGATCATCCCGATCCACGGCCGCTCGCGCGCCATGGATTCTGGCCCGAGGACTACTTCCCTCTTCGCAAGGATGCTTTTGTGCCGGCGTTCGGTGATGAAGGCCGGCCGTTTCCGTTTGGCGAGGTCGAGGGCCCTGGCGTGTACGAGATTCCCGTGGGCCCTGTGCACGCGGGCATCATCGAACCCGGGCACTTCCGGTTCAGTGCCGTCGGCGAGACGATCATCGACGTCAAGCAGCGGTTGTTCTTCACGCACAAAGGCACCGAGAAACTGTTCGAGGGGCGCACGGCAGAAGACGGCGTGGCGCTGGCGGAACGCATCTCGGGCGACACGACGATTGGTCACGCGCTGGCGTTCTGCCAGGCTGTAGAATGCGCGGCCGGCGTCGACATCCCGCCGCGTTCGGCGCACCTGCGCGCCGTTCTGCTCGAGATGGAGCGGCTGTACAACCACGTGGCCGACTTCGGGATGATCATCAGCGACACCGGCTACGCGGTGGCGCAGTCGCAGTGCTATCGGATCAGGGAGCGACTGCTGCGGCTGAACGGACGGCTGACGGGCAATCGCCTGCTGCGCGGTGGCGTGATTGCGGGCGGCGTTGCGTGCGATGTTCTGCCCGCTGGCGCAGGCGCGGCTCTCGCGGGGCCGGCTTCGGCAGGGCGCGGGATCGCGGGCGCTGATCTTCTCCGGGACATCGGCGCGTGTGTGCGTGACTTTCTCGAGGTCGTCGACATCTGCCTCGAGAACTCCCTGGTGGCTGATCGACTCGATCGGGCTGGCGTGCTCGATGCGACGATTGGTCGCGACCACGCCGTGCGGGGCTATGTGGCGCGCGGCTCAGGCATCGACATCGACGTGCGGCGCGATCATCCACGGCCGCCGTATGATCGGCTGGCGCTTCATGTGCCGGTCGAGACGAGCGGCGACGTGCGGGCACGCGCCATGGTTCGCATCGCCGAGGTGAAGGAGTCGGCCCGCGTGATCCGCGTGCTGCTGGAATTGCTGCCGCCGGGACCCATCTCGGTGCCGATGACCGCGCTCCCACCCTACGAGCCGGCGTTCGCGCTGGTCGAAGGCTGGCGCGGCTGCATTGTTCACTGGGTGATGGCTGACGATGGCGGAAGGCTGCATCGGGTGAAGATCGTGGACCCGTCGTTTCTCAACTGGCCCGCGCTCTCCCGCGCGCTCGTCGACAACATCGTCCCCGACTTCCCGCTCTGCAACAAATCGTTCAACCTGTCGTACTCGGGCAACGATCTGTAGGGAAAGGCGGCTCCGGCGGCACCTACATCAGCCGCCCGATGTTGTTGCGTGTCCTCGGGACGTCAGCGTGGTGCGGGTTTTGAGGTGATCGGCTCGAAGGCGTCGGGTGATGCGGATTCGCGCCGTTCGAAGGCGCGTCTCGCCTGTTCGTAGAAGGCCGGTTGCGCGGAGAATGGCGCCTCGGAGGCGGGCCGCACCGCCACCTTCCACAAACCGTCCGGGCCCAGCCGCCGCCCTTTCACGTTGTCCTTGAACAACTGGTCCAGCGCGTCGAGCACCTTCTTGCGGCAGTCAATGGTGTCGACGGGAAACGCCAGCTCGATGCGCCGGTCGAGATTGCGCGGCATCCAGTCGGCGCTCGACAGATACACCTCGTTATCGCCGCCGTTGTGGAAGTGGAAAATGCGCGTGTGTTCGAGGAAGCGCCCCACGATCGACACGACGGAGATGTGTTCGCTCAGGCGCGCGACACCCGGTCGAAGCGTGCAGATCCCACGGACGTTCAAGTGGATGGTGACACCCGCGCCCGACGCCCGATAGAGCGCCTGGATCACGCGCTCGTCGACCAGCGAGTTCATCTTGGCGCGGATGAGCGCGGGTTGGCCGTCCTGCGCGCGGCGCGTCTCGCGCTCGATGAGCTTGAGCACCCGCTCCCGCAGTTGCGTGGGCGCCATCACCAGGTGCTGCATCCGCGGCGGATCCGAGAATCCCGTGAGCGCGTTGAAGAACGCCGACGCGTCGACGCCAACGCTTGGGGATGACGTCATCAACCCCATGTCGACGTACAGCCTCGCCGTGCGGTGGTTGTAGTTGCCCGTGCCCAGGTGCACGTACCGCCGGATGCCCTGTGCGGTGCGCCGGACCACGAGGCAAATCTTCGCGTGCACCTTGAGGCCGCGGATGCCGTAGATGACGTGCGCGCCAGACTCCTCCAGCGCGCGAGCCCACTTGATGTTGCGCTCCTCGTCGAAGCGCGCCATCAACTCGACGACCACCGTCACCTGCTTGCCCTGATCGGCTGCCCGCTCCAGCGCGCGGATGATCGGCGAGTCGGTGCCAGGCCGATACAACGTCATCTTGATGGCGAGCACGTCCGGATCGTCGGCCGCCTGATCGACAAGCGCGACGACCGCGTCGAACGAGTCGTACGGGTGATGCAGGAGCAGGTCGCGGGCGTCGAGCGTCTCGAAGAAGTGGCTTTCTTCGTGGGCGTCGACGAGCGGCACCGGCTTCTGCGTGGCCTCACGCAGACGCTCGAAGCCCGGGAGTTCGACCAGCGTCATCAACGCGCGCAGATCGACCGGACCTGCCACGCGGTAGATGTCCTGCGCGGCCGCATCGACCTGATCAGCCACGTCGGCGAGCAGTTCGTCGCTCACGCCATCCTCTACCTCGAGGCGCACGACGTCGTTGCGGCGCCGCTGGCGCAACTCCTCCTCCAGCGCCTCGACGTACGACCCGCCGCCTTCGTCATCGAGTTCGAGTTCCGCGTCGCGCGCGAGACGGATGGCCGCCGACTCGATCACCTGCTGGCCAGGAAACAGCACCTCGAGATGCGCGAGGATAATGGCCTCGAGCCACACGAATGTGACCGGCTCGGTGACGCCCGCGATTCGCGACTCGCCGCCGCGAGAGGCGTCGCTCCCAGGCTTGCGGCCGCCGCCATGCACCCTGACCAGCCGCGGCAGTCGCGACGGCACCTGCACGATGGCGAGACGCGGGGCCTTCTCGTCTTCGCCCGGCGCCAGTCGCAGCGCCAGGTTCAGGCTGAGCCCCGACAGCATCGGGAAGGGCCGCGACGCGTCGATCGCCAACGGCGTGAGGACGGGCAGCACCTCTTCCCTGAAGTACGCCGTCACCGCGGCGCGCTGCGACTGGTCGAGGTCGTCCAGCCGGGCGACGTGAATGCCCTCTTTCGCCAGCGCCGGCAGCAACTCGGAGACCACGAGCGTGTAGAGCCGCGCCACGAGCTGATGCGCGCGGGCCGACACCTCGGCCAACTGGCGGGATGGCGTGAGCCCCGACGGGTCGGGTTCGGCGTCGCCGTCGCGCACCGAATGGCGGAGGCCGGCCACCCGCACCATCACGAACTCGTCGAGGTTCGACGCCGTGATGGTGGCGAACTTCACCCGTTCGAGGAGCGGGGTTGTCGGGTCGGCGGCTTCTTCGAGGACGCGCTCGTTGAAGGCGAGCCACGACAGTTCGCGATTGAAGAACTGCCCCGGCTGGCGCTCGACCTTCGCGCGCGCCTTCGACGCTTTGCCCGCCCGTTTTGCGCTCACGTCTGCACCCCGGCGCCCCGCACCAGCAGGCGCTTGCCGAACACATCCAGAAACAGGTCCGCCCGGGCCTCGGCGGCCATCCGCTCGAGCGACAGATCGCCGGTGCCATCGACGTCGAGCACCCAGCCGTTCTCCTCGGGCCGGACGGTGAGGTTCTGGATTTTCTGCGCGTGCTCGGCATCAAGCGCATTGGCCACGCGGAGGATCGCCGCCAGTTTGTTGACGCGCACGCGGTCCTGGCGATCGAGCGCGATGTACGGCAGGTGCGATCGTTGCGGCAGCGCGCGGCGATGGTACCTGGCCACGTTGGCAATCACGTCTTTGTCGTCGGAGGTCAGGCCGAAGATCTCCGAGGCCGAAATCAAGTATTGCGCGTGCCTGTGGTGCGCGCGCAGACCCACGAACAGGCCGATGTCGTGCAGGAGCGCGGTCGCTTCGAGCAACAACCGATCGCGGCGCGACAAGCCGTGCTCTTCCTGGAATTCGTCGAACAGCCGCGTCGCCAGCCAGGCGACCGCGTGGGCGTGCTTGGCATCGTAGCGATACTTCTCGCCGAGTGCCTCGGCGCTGGCCACCACTTGGGTGCCGAAATCCGTCAGGTTGGCGTCGACATCGGCCCCGACCAGATCCGCGAGCAGTCCCGCGCGCAACGACACATCCGGCACAACGACCGTGGCGGCGGCCGTCTCGACCAGCAGCGCGCGGTACACGAGCAGCGCCGGCACGAGCGTTTCGGCATCCACCGGCGATAGCCCGTAGCGAGCAACCAGTTCGTCCTCGTCCAGCTTCTCGATACGTGAGCAGAACTCCAGGAACGCGTCGCGCGGGACCTCGCGCACGCGACCCTCTGGCGCATCGACGAGTTCCTGCGCGACAAACCGCACATCCTGACCGAGCGCGATCACGTACTCCGCCGATCGCAGCGGCATCTCGTTGCAGATGTCGGCGACGATGTTGGTGATGTGGCGGCTCATGACGCGAACGCCGCGCTCGTGTGGGCGCTGCGCGGCGGCGAGGCCCTGCCGCATGCGGACGGACCCCAGCGCATAGACGCCCGAGTACTTCGGCCGGGCGCCCTCGAGCAGCGTCAGGTCGGCCGATCCGCCGCCCACCTCGACCAGCAGCGTGTGCGGCGCGTCGAGGGCAGGATGACCCTTCAGGCGATCGCGAACGGCCAGGTAGGTGAGACGGCTCTCTTCCGAACCGTCGATGATTTCGACGAGCAGGCCTGTCCGAAGCTGCACGCGGTCGAGAAAAGTGTCTGAATTGGTCGCCTCGCGGACGGCGCTCGTCGCCACGGCCCGGTACCGCGCGACGCCATAGACATCCATCAGCCGTCGGAAGCCCGCGAGCGCCTTGAGCGCGGCTTCCATCGACTGCGCGCCAATCCGGCCACTCGAGAAGGTGTCTTTGCCGAGTAGGACGCCGCGAGACGCCTCTTCGATGAGAAACGGGCGTTCGCCGGGCCTGATCTCGGCGACAACCAGTCGCACGGCGCTGGCGCCGATATCGATGACCGCGACGGCTTCGGGTTTCGGGTCGGATTCGCTCATGCAGTGGACGGAGCGCGGCGGCGATAACGACCGGTCTCATCACCCGTTCTCGGGGCGTGATCTGGCCGCCGCACGCAGGTGATGAAACCGTCACCAGTACCCGTCATCCTATCCAGCATACACCGCCCGACCCGTGAGCGTCTGCCGGGCGGGGCGGTGGGAGGGGTGCTGGGCTGGGCGGTGAGGCCTTCTATTTCTTCACCGGGGCGGCCTTTCCCTGCTTGGGTGGGAGGAAGTTCTCCATCACCCAGACGCTGATGTCCTTTTCGCGCCATCGCACCGCGTAGGCGATCTCGCGACCGTTCGGGGACAGCGCGACTTGCACGACCGTCTCGTCCGGCGGGGCAAGCGTCTTCACGGCGCCGGTGGCCATGTCGAAGAGCCAGCACTCGGCCGGTACGGGCAACTCTCGCCCGTACCGCCAGCCCCAATCAACGAATACCAGCGAGCGGCCGTCGGCTGACCAATCGAGACCCCACGCGCCGTTGCCTTCGGGGTCGAACTCGTGGATGGTCTTCGCATCGCCACCCGCCGCCGGCAGGATCACCAGGGTCCGCTTCGGCGGTACGGCTTCCCTCAAGCCGAACGCCAGCCATTTCCCGTCGCGCGACACGGCGAATCGGCCGCCCAAGTCAGCGGGCTTGCCGCTGCGGAAGAGCTCGCGCTCGGCATGCTCGGCGATTCGATGCTCGACGATAGACAGCGGCCCCAGTTGGCCGTTCCCGTCACGGTACCTGATTGCCTGGTACACGATGCCGGCGTCCGGCGACCATCCGACAAGCGACGCGTCGGTCTTCGACGGGTCCCGCTTCGGCAACGCATCCGAGCCCGCCGCCAGGATCGCGTCGGCCGCTCCGGTGTCCGCGCTCACGCGGTACAGACCGGACCGCGTCCCGTCCGCGTCGAAGCCCTTCAGCAAGACGAAATGGCCGTCCGCACTCCAGGTGAAAGGGCCCTCGAAAATGAAGGGTAACGAGAAGGACTTCGTCAGGCCGGTGTCCACCGACCAGATGGACAGGACTACCGTCAGAAGCGGTTGTTCAGCGGCCGCATTGGCCAGATAGACGAGCCGCCGCCCATCCGGCGACCAGGACGGAAACAGATTCTGGAGGAATGTCGGCAGGCTGATCTTGGACGGCTTGCCGACGAGGGTGAAATCGGGGCGGATCTCCGCTCGATAGATTTCGCCCATCATGCGCGGGACAATCGAATAGAAGAGTGCGCCGCTGGCCGTCATCCCGAGGCTGGCAAATTCCGGCACCTGCCGGATCCGCAAGGGATCGCCCACGGTCTGTCCGTCCGCGACGCGGACCGCCAGGATGTCACCGGCCTGGGTCGCGAAGACGATGTGCTCGCCGTCGGGCGTCCATCCCACCGGCCGAACGTTCTTGTAGGATGTCGGCAGCAACGGCTTCCCGGCGCCGCCCTTGGACGGAATCACGATGGTGGTGTCTGAACCGTTCGAGTTGCTGGGACTGCTTCTGTACACGACATACGCGCCGTTGGGCGACACGAATGCGTCGTAGTCGAGTTTCGAGTCGCCGGCCGGCACGAGCGGGCGCTCGGCCCCGTCCGAAACCGAGATCCAGGCGAGCCGCGACGTGACCTTCGCGCCGACCGTGTTCAAGGCAGCAAGGATGGACCGGCCGTCAGGTGACCAACCCAGCACCTTCTCAACCCTTGTCCCGGCATCCGCATACACCGCCCTGATCGTCCCATCCCGGAGGTCAGCGACCCGAAGCTCAATCGAGAACTTGGACTGCGGCCCGACCTTGGCTTCCTTGGTCGACCACCAGCAGAACGCCACGAAGCGGCCGTCCCGAGACCACCTCGAAGACTCGCTCCACTCCGCCCACGATCGGTCCTTCGGGATGCTGGTCAGACGCCGGGTCGTACCGGCGGCCAGTTCGCGGATGACGAGATCGCCGGTGACCTTGTCCTCTCCAGACAGGAAACGACCGTCTGGCGAGACGGCTTCCCAGAACCCATTCTGGCTGTCGGGCCACACCTGCCTGACGACAGGCCCGGTGCTGGCCGTCGTCGTCTCGACTCCGCCAAGTCGCGCCAACCTGGCTTTGGCTTGGCTGACCAGGTCGGCCTGGTCGGCAAAGTCGCGCACCACCGTTTCGTACGCCTTGCGCGCCTCACCGAGACCCAGGCGCTCGTAGCAGGCGCCAATGCGGAACTGCGCACGGGCTTTCTGCTCGCGCGTGGCGTCGGCCGCCGCCAGCACCTTCTTGTAGCTGGCGATCGCGTCCTCGATGCGGCCTTCGTTCTGCTCCTGGTGCAGCGCCTGGCCCATCAGCACATCGGCGGACACGGGTTTCTGCTGGGCGGCGAGCCCATACGCGCCGCACGCCACCATCACCACCACCACGCCGAGCAGCCATGCAGAGATGATCTTCATCGCGAACCCTCCTCACAGGTCGCACACAGGCTACGCCGTTCGGCGGCGCGCTGCGTCACGATCCGGTCACGTTCGCGATCCCGCTCGGACAAGATTGCCCGCGCGGCGTGACGGGCGGCGGCGTAGCAGGGAGCGACACGGCAGGGCGCGGCACGCATCAGTCACCCAGCCTGTACCCCACACCGCGCACGCCCACGACAATGACGGGCCTTGCGGGGTTGGGCTCGATCTTCGCGCGCAGCTTGTTGACGTGCGTGTAGACGACGCGATCGGTGAGTGCGATGCCTTTGCCCCAGACTTGGTCGATGAGCTGGTCGACCGACAGCACGCTCCCGCCGCTTTTCACGAGCGCGGCCAGCAGCCGGTACTCCGTGGGCGTGAGCGCCACCACTTGCCCGGCCCGCCGGGTCTCGTAGCGGTTGAAGTCGACGACCAGGTCGCCACGCTCGAAGGTGGCTGGCCCCGGCGCGGCGTCGGCCACGCGGCGCAGGACGGCCCGCACGCGCGCCATCAACTCGCGCGAGCCGAATGGCTTGGTCACGTAATCGTCGGCGCCCAGCTCCAGCCCGAGCACCTTGTCGGCTTCCTGCGCCCGCGCGGTCAGGACGATGATGGGTGTCTTCACGCCCGAGGCGCGCAGCGCGCGGCACACGGCGAAGCCGTCTTTCTTCGGCAGCATCAGATCGAGCAGGATGAGGTCGTAGCTGCCGGTGCGCGCGGTGCGCTCGCCCTCGAGGCCGTCTGCCACCACGTCCACCTGGTACCCTTCGGCTTCCAGGTCGTCGCGCAGCCCGACCGCGATCGCGTATTCGTCTTCCACCACGAGGATGCGGGTCGTCTCGCCCATCACGCCTCCTCCCCCCGCCACGCGGGCAGCCGCACAGTGAAGGTGCTGCCCTCGCCCACGCGGCTCTTCACGGCCACCGTGCCGCCGTGCGCCGCCACGATTCGCTGCACGAGCGCGAGACCCAGGCCGGTGCCCGGCACCGGCCCCGACCCCGCGTCGCGAGCGCGATAGAACCGTTCGAAGATGTGCGCCTGATCCTCTTCCGCGATGCCGACGCCCTCGTCTCGGACCCGAATTTCGACCGCCCCCGTGACGAGGCTCGCCTCCACCCACACGCGCGCCGATGCGGGCGAGTACTTCACCGCGTTGTCGAGCAGGTTCCCCACCACCGTCGTCATCGACTCCGCATCCACGCGAAGCCGCGGCAGATCCGGCGCGACAACGACAACGATCTCCTTGCCGGCCGCGGCGGGGCTGGCCTGGAACTCATCCACCGTGCGCCGCAACCATCGCTCGACCTCCATCGGCTCGAGGTGGAACTGCTGCCGGCCCTCCTCGATACGGGCGAAATTGAGGAGGTTTTCGACCAGGCGCCGGAGCCGCCCGCTCTCGCCCACGATCAGCCGGTAGTACTCGCGCTTGCGGTCCTCGTCTTTGACGCGCCCCATATCGAGTAGCTCCGCGAGGTGCGATATGGCGGAAAGCGGCGAGCGGAACTCATGCGACACCGCCGACACGAACTCCGACTTGAGACGCGCCACTTCCAGTTCCTGGCGCACCGTCCGGATGGCGAAGTACCCGGCGAGCGCCACCGACAGCAGCATCAGCGCGAGGGTCCCCAGGTAGACGCCGGTGCGCACCGTCACGCCCCGGCGGGCATCGCGTGCGGCATCAGGCCGGGCCGTGACCCGCCAGACCACCGGGCCGTCCTCCACGGTGATCGTGGCGGCGTCCTGGGCGGCAATCGTGGCCACGTCCTGCCCACTTCCGGCACGCCCGACCTCGCCGCCCGAGAGCGGGAATACCACGACGCGGTTAGTCGCGATCGACACCGCGTGGCCAGATGCGTATTTCGCAGCCAGCGGCGAGAAGACCCGGGTCGCCGCAGCGGCCGGTCCCAGGACAAGCAGCACCGCCTCGCCCTGGCCGGAGCTGCGCCAGGCGAGGACGATGGGCGACGCGCGGTCGGTGAGGACCAGGTGCCCGGCCGGCTCGCGGCGTCGCTCCGCGCGCCAGGCCAGAAGCGCGGCCTGCGCGGCCCCGGTCAGCGCGAGTTGTGAGGCTTCGCGGGCGATCAGGCGGGCGACGTCGGTGCGGCCGGCCAGCGGCTGCGTCCATCGGCGCGCGCTATCCGCGTAGAACTCGTAGAGCGGCTTCTCGAGTCTCCACTGCCCATCGACCAGCCCGGTGTAGAACCCGACGGCGCAGACGGCGGCGGCCAAATCACTCCCGGAGTGATTATCCCGGATCAGGGCGCAGCGGTCATACCACGCGCCCGCCACTGCGGGGCTGCTATCCGACGGATGCGCGTCGATGATCTGCTGCAGGACCTCGATCGCTTCTGTGGCGCGCCCCGCCTTGCGCAGCGATCGCGCGAGGCGCTGCTGCACGGCAAGGCGCAGTTGCGGGTTGGAGGCGGCCGGCGCGAGCATGGCGCGGTACGCCACGATCGCGCCTGCATTGTCCCGGGCGCGAATCTCGAGCGCTTCCGCCGCCCGAAGCGCCGCGGGCCACACAGGCTCGTCGACCCTGGGGCTTGCTGGCTCAAGTTCGTAGAGCAAGCGCCCACGCGGCCACGCCACTGCGCCATCACGGCGCACGAGCAGCAGGACGCTGCCGTCGCCGCTGGTTTCCCGCCCGCCCGCTGCTGGTGCAGCGGCCGCCGTAGCGTCGTCTCCGGTGACCGCCCGAAGGTCCGGGTCCGGCACCGTGCCCCCCGCGCTTTCCGCACCGGCGCCCTCGGCCATCGTCACCCGAAGGCCGCGCTCGAGACGCTCAAGCTCTGGGACGATCCGCTCGGCAACGCGCGATGCCGCGGCCGTTGCGGCGTCGCGGATCTCCTGGGCGGCGACGGTGCGCTCCTGGATCACGGTGCGCACCATGAACCACGCAAGCCCGGCTCCCGCGATGACGATGCAGGCGGTGAGCAAGACGAGAGGTCGCCAAAGCAGGCGCGGGCCGGAGTGGCGGATACCGGGTTGACCGATCGGCATGGTCGGCCCGGTTATAGCACAGTGAGGCGGAGGGCGGTGGCCCGATGCTGCCTGCACCGCCCGCCGCACCACGAACATGACCGGACCGTGACCGCGCCGTGACGTTCTCTACTTTTTCGGCGGAATGGCCTTCCCCTGCTTGGGCGGGAGGAAGTTCTCGAGCATCCATACGCCCTCGTCCTTCGCCTTGGGGCCGCCGATGTAGGCGATCTCTTTGCCGTCGGGGGACAAGGTAATCTCCTGCACGTCCTCGGACGCGAGGGTGAGCTTCGTCACGACTCCCGTGGTCGCGTCACACAACAACCGTTCCTGCTGCCCGTCGCTGCGCGACGCGAAGATGACCGACCGGCTGTCAGCCGTCCACCTGACGACCCCCTCGGCTGTCGTAGGAAACGTGGTGAGGGTCTTCGCGGGACCACCGGCGGCTGGCACGACCATCACCGTAATCTTGCGCGCCGTGTAGTCAACCAGCGTGAACGCGAGCTGGCTGCCGTCGGGGGACACATTGAAGCCGCTCAATTTCGTCCCTGTGGTGCCGCTCTTGAGCAGTTCCCGCTCGGCATGGTCGGCGACGCGATGCTCGACGATGGCCCCCGGCCCGAGTGCGCCGGTCTCCAGAAAGCTCATCACGCTCTTGTAGACGACGCGTCCATCTGGCGACCAGCCGATCGGCACCACGTAGGTATTCGAAATGCGACCCGTCCCGAACACCCCAGACGCCGGCGGCAGCACGGCCTCCACCGTTCCGCTCTCGGCGTTGACTCGGTACACCCCGAGCCAACTGGCGTCATCTTGCCCTGCTGCGTAGACCCAACGTCCGTCGGCGCTCCATGTCGTCGCAGTCCACCCCCACCTGAACGCACTGAACGGCAGGCTGAAGGACCGGGTCTGAGCATGCTCGGCCGACCAGATCGACAAGGTCCTCGATGGCTTGCCGTTGGCCCAGCTCACGTAGGCCAGCCGGCGGCCGTCCGGGGACCACGACACCGAGCCGTTCAATTGGCCCGTGGAGACGTCCACTCTCGATGGAGGGTCCACGCGCCCGGAGGTCGCGTCGAAGCTGGCCCGGTACAGGTTGAGCCTGGGTTCCCGCCTGCTTTGATAGAGAAGCGCGCCGGCCTGCGAGACGCCAAGCGACGAAAACTCCGGCAACGCGCGAATGAGAATAGGCTGTCCAACCGCCTGGCCGTTCATCACACGCACCACCATCAGGCCGTCGGATCCGCGCTCGCGCGATATGAACAGCACGTGCGTACCATCGGAGCTCCACCCGACCAGCGAATCGGAGGACGCGACTGGAATCAGCATGCGTGGCGGTCCGCCCCCGGCCGCCATGATGGATACCCCCGTGTCTTCTTCCAGAATGCGAAAGACGATCCATGCGCCATCGGGCGCAAGAAGAGCCTCGCCGCCGAGGCGCTCGCGCGTGCTGGCGCTGGCGAGCAGTTGCACGGCTCCACCGCTCGTGGTCACCCACGCCAGGTGCAGCCGACGCGTTGTCGGGAGCGCATCCTCCACGATGGCGAGCACGCGCCGGCCGTCAGGAGACCAGTCCTCCGGCGAGGACAGCCGGAATCGCGAATCCATCGGGACGATTCTCGATGTGGCGTCGGCGACGTCGGCGATGCGAAACTCATATGGCTTCTCCCCCGAATACCAGCCGTAGGCCACATAGCGCCCATCGCGCGACCAGACAGGAGAGTCTGCTCCATCCTCCTTCCAGCGATCTTTCGGAATGGCGGTCAACCGCCGGGTCGTGCCGGTGGCGAGGCTGCGGACAACGAGATCGCCCGTCTCGTCGTCGACACCGGCGACCGAGCGCCCGTCGGGCGAGATCCGGTTCCAGGTCACACCCTCGCTTGTGGCCCAGATCTGGCGAAGCACGGGACCGCCGCTGTTGGCGCGTCCGGCCGGGTCGGCCAGTGCCGCAAGGCGGGCCTTCGCCTGCGCGGCCAAGTCGACCTGGTCGGAGTAGTTTGCGATGACGGCCTCGTAGGCCCGGCGTGCCTCCGACAATCCGAGGCGCTCGTAGCAGGCGCCGATGCGGAACTGCGCGCGGGCGCCCTGCGCCTTGGTCACGCCGGCCGCCTTAAGGACTCGGCCGTAGGTGGCGATGGCGTCGGTGAGGCGCCCCTCGACCTCCTCCTGATGAAGTGCCTGTCCAAGCAACGCGTCTGGCGATCCCGCCGCCAACTGGGGCGGCGACGTCTGCGCGACGGGCCGCTGCTGCGCGACAAGCGCCATAACCGACACAAGCATCACCACTATCACTGCTGCCGCTGCCATCGCCGTCGCCGAACGTGACCGTTGCGTCATCGTGCGTCCTCCTATGACAGCCACAGCGTACGGCCGACGCGGCGTCGCTTGCTCCACGGTTTGGGCTGGACTGGTTCAGGATTCGCGATGATTTCAGCCATCAAACCGGTATCCCAATCCGCGCACGCTCGTGATGAGGTCCGGCGCACCAGCGGCGTCGAGCTTCGCGCGCAGGTTGTTCACGTGGGTGTAGACGACGCGGTCGGTGAGCGAAATGCCGTCGCCCCACACAAGCTGCATCAATCGATCGAGCGACACCACTTCGCCGCGATGCTTGACGAACACCCTAAGCAGCTTAAACTCGGTCGCCGTAAACGCCACGACGCTGCCGGACGCGGTTGCCTCGCCGCGCCGGAAGTCCACGCTAATGGTCCCGTGCACCCAGATCTCACTGTCGTCCTGGCTCGACGGGGCACCGGCTCCACGCCTGAGCACCGCCCTGATTCGCGCGCTCAGTTCGCCGAGCGAGAAGGGCTTGGTCACATAGTCGTCGGCGCCCAACTCGAGCGCGACGATCTTGTCCACCTCCTGGGCGCGCGCCGTCACGACGATGATGGGCGTGCGAAGCCCGGCGCTCCGAAGCCTGCGGCACACGGTCAGGCCGTCGCGCTGCGGCAGCATGATGTCGAGCAGGATCAGGTCGAAGCGTTCCGCAAGCGCGGCGCGTTCTGCCGACACGCCGTCGCCAACGACGTGCACGTCGTAGCCTTCGAGTCGAAGGGAATCGGCAAGCGCTGTAGCGATACTGGGCTCGTCTTCGACGATGAGGAGTTTCATGGGCGTAGGGTGATCGTGACGGTGGTGCCTTCACCAACCTTACTGTCGAGTGTAATGGTGCCGCCGTGCGCCTCGACGACGTGCTTGACGAGGCTGAGGCCAAGACCGGTGCCGGTGACCGCGGAGGCCGCGTGGCCCCGGTAGAACCGTTCGAACACGTGCGGCTGCTCGCCCGGCGGGATGCCCACGCCTCGGTCGCGCACGGTGATGACGACAGTCGACGCGGTAGTCGAAGCGTCGAGCCAGACCGTGTCGCACTCCGGCGAGTACTTCACGGCGTTGTCGAGGAGGTTCTGGATTGCGCCGGAAAGCGCCTGAGCGTCGGCCACGATTGGCGGCAGATTGTCCGGCACCGATGTCGCGACGGTCTTGCCCTTGGCTGGCAACGAACGCTGGAATTCATCGGCTACCGCGCGCAACCAGGGGCTGATGTCGATGGGCTCCCGACGGTACTCCTTTTGTCCATCCTCCATCCGCGCAAAATCGAGCACGTGCTCGACGAGGCGCGAGAGGCGGCGGCTCTCGCTATGTATCAGTTCGTAGTATTGCTGACGCCGCTCCTCGTCGCGCACCTGGCCGCCGACCAGCAGCTCCGAGAGCTGTGAGATGCCCGTCAACGGCGACCTGAACTCGTGTGACACGGCGGCCACGAACTGAGACTTGAGTCGCGCGACCTCGACTTCGCGCTTGAGCGTCCTCACCACCAGGAAGCCGGAGGTGAGCAGCCCACCCACCATGACGACCAGCATGGACACGTACAGCCAGCGGCGCTGGGCGACCTCCGCGTTGATCGCGTCTGGTCGGCGGGGATCGGCGCGCACGCGCCAGAGGAACTCGCCGTCCTGCATCGTCTGCACGCGCGACGCGGTTGCGCCGTCGGCAGCATGGGTGATTCCGGGTTCGGAGACGATGGTCGTGCCGTCGGGTGCCACGAGCGAGAGACTGACATCGGCTGACGAAGCCGCCGAGAGCACTGCGGGCCACACACGGGTGCGCAGAGCGTTGTCGCCGAGCAGCACCATAGCCGTTTGGCCGTTCCCCGCGGGAGTCGTACGCCAGAACACCATGGCGTGCCCTGCGCTGACAGGGAGCACAAGATGCCCGGCGGCGTGTTGGCCTGCTGCCCAAATCGCCGCGAATGCGCTTGCGGCCACATCGGTCAGCGCCAGTCTCTGCTGTTCCGCATCGAGACGTTCGGCGACACCCACGGCTTGAGTTGCCGAGGCCTTGGCGAGCCATGCGCGCGCTTGAATCGAGTAGTAGAGATAGCGGGACTTTTCGAGCCGCGGCCAGCGTCCGCTGGAGAGCGCGGCGTGGAAGTCCGCAGCAACGCGCGCGAGGTCCTTTGACGATCCGAGCCGCTCCTCCAGCGCGCAGCGTTCGAAGCCGGCGATCAGACCGGCGGGCACGCTGCCGATCATCGCGCCCGTCTCCCGTCCGAGCGCTTCGTAGTACCGACCCGCCTCCTCCCGATTTCCGGCCTTCGCCAACGTCCGAGCCAGCCTCTGCAGTGCCCACGGCCTCAGCGTCCGATCCGGCGCCGCGAGCAGCGCCCGATACGCGTCGGCCGCGCGACCGAAATCACCTGCCTGCAACTCCCATCGCTCGCCTGCGCGAAGAGCGGCCGGCACGGCCCCGATCTGCGAGGTGTCCTGAGAGACCGCATCGAGCAGATAGAGCACGCGCCCGGATGGAACAGCGTCCTGACGGTGCGGACCAACGACCATCGCGACGGCATCGGGCGAGGATTCCAGCACACCCGCGATGAGACGCGGGAGCCTGGCCACGACGAGCGGGTCGCGGGCGTCGATGCGGTCCACGGCGCCCTGCCAATCAGCAAGCGCGTGATCGAGATCCAGCGCTGCGCGCCCGGCTGCGCGATCGAGCCGTTCGCGGGCTTGGGCCTCGGCCAGGCGCGTGTCCTGCGCGAGGGTGCGCAGGCCCAGGGCGGCCAGCAACACCGCTGGCGCGACGACCAGTGCGCCCAGCACGAGAAGCGGGCGGCGACGAGCCGTGGCGTCGCGTGCAGACGAAGGCTGGCGCAGGTGCATCAGCGCCGACTTATAGCACAGTCGTTGCATCGCACCTGCCGCGACGCGCTGACCAGTGCAAAACCGGGATGAATCTTGAAGGGATCCCGTCAAGATTCTGTCAGGAGTCAGTCCACGCGGTAGTGACAGCCGCGGCTTTCGCGTGCTTCCGTTGCGGCCAGCAGCACGACCAGCGCAGTCTGGATGCCGTTTCTCAGGCCAATCAATCCGTCGTTCAGTTCGGACCGTGCGTAGAACCGGCCGACCTCGAGGTGCAGCTCGCGCAGAATCTGCTCCGCCCGGTCGAGCCGCTTGCGCGTCCTCACCAGCCCCACGTAATTCCACATCGTCTGCCGGATGGTGAGCCAGTCCTGCGCGACCAGCGCGGGATCAACCGCTTCGGTCTCGTACTGCCACGGCGCAATCTCGGGCAGGTAGAAGTCATCTCCGGACGCGACAGCGCGGGCGACATCCTCGCCGGCGCGCGTGCCCCACACCAGGCACTCGAGCAGCGACGTGCTCGCCAGTCGATTCGCGCCGTGCAGACCCGTGCACGACACTTCGCCCACCGCGCGCAGCCGATGCATACTCGACCGGCCCCACTGGTCGACGGCAATGCCGCCGCAGCTGTAGTGGGCCGCCGGCACGACCGGGATCCGCTGGCTCGTGATATCGATGCCGACCTCCCGGCACTTCGCGTGGATCCCGGGAAAGCGCGTGCGAATCCAGTCGGCGGGTTTGTGCGAGATGTCGAGATACGCGCAGCGCGCACCGGTCTCGTGCATCATCTGGTGAATGCCGCGCGCCACGATGTCGCGTGGAGCGAGCGATCCATCCGGATGGTACGCGAGCATGAACTCGCGTCCCTCCGCATCGATGAGCCGGGCTCCCTCTCCGCGCAGCGACTCCGAGATCAGGAAGCGTTCGCTGCCGTGATAGAGGGTCGTCGGGTGGAACTGGACGAACTGCATGTTGATGCAGCGCGCCCCGGCGCGGTACGCCATCGCGACGCCATCACCGCAGGCGCCTGCCGGGTTCGTGGTGTGCAGGAAGATGCGTCCGAGACCGCCGGTGGCGAGAATGGTCTCCTTCGCCATCAGCAGTTCGACGTGCCGCGCGGCGTGGTCGAAGACATACGCGCCGACGCAGGTCGGCGGCGCATACACGTCCAGCAGGTTGCGCGAATGATGCGAGAGCGTCAGCAGGTCGATGGCCGTCCGACCCGCGAGAATCGTGATGTTCGGCTCGCGCCGGACGGCGGCAATCATCGACTCTTCGATGGATCGGCCCGTCATGTCCTCGGTATGGATGATGCGGGCCACTGAGTGCGCCGCTTCGGCGGTCAGGTCGAGCTGGCCATCGGTCGCGCGGTCGAACGGCACGCCGACATCGTCGAGCAGAAGTTCCTTGACCAGGCGCGGGCCTTCGCGGCTCAGCAGCTCGACGGCCGCCGGATCGCACAAACCGGCTCCGGCCGTCATGATGTCGGACGCCAGCTGCTCCGGGGAATCGAGCACGCCGCGATAGATGATCCCGCCCTGCGCGTGCCAGGTGTTGCTCTCCTCGGCGCGGTCGGCCTTGTTCAGCATGATGACGCGCACGCCGCCGCGGGCGGCCATCAGCGCAGCCGCACATCCGGCGAGCCCGCTGCCAACCACGAGGACGTCGGTTTCGCGCCTGTCCATCTGTTTACGTTAGTGCGGGAGGCTATTCCAGGTCGAGCCCGATATCCACCGACGGCGCCGAGTGCGTGAGCGCGCCCACCGAGATAGTATCGACGCCCGACTCGGCGTACGCGCGGATGTTCTGCAGCGTGATGCCGCCCGACGCTTCGATCCAGCAGGCGGCGCCGCGCGGCTGCGCCCGGATCCTGGCCACGCAGGCTGCGACCTGTTCCGGAGTCATATTGTCGAGCAGGACGGCATTCACCCCGCACTCGAGCGCGACGGCGAGCTGGTCCGGCGTGTCGATCTCGACCTGGATCGGCATGATAGTGCGCGCTGTGCCCCTGGCGGCTCGCATCGCCCGCCCGATGCCGCCGGCCGCGGCGATGTGGTTGTCCTTGATCAGCACGGCGTCAAAGAGGCCGATGCGGTGATTGCGTCCGCCGCCCGTCCGCACCGCGTACTTCTCAAACACGCGCAGGCCCGGCATCGTCTTTCGCGTATCCGAGACTGAAGCCATCGTGCCGGCAATCGCGTTCACATAGCGACGTGTGATCGTGGCGATGCTTGAGAGTCGCTGGAGCAGGTTCAACGCCAGCCGCTCGCCCGTCAGGATCGGCGCCACGCGGCCTTCGAGCGAGACGATCTTCGTGCCGGCGGCCACTTGCGCGCCATCGTCCACCTTCGACTCGACGGTCAGCGTGGTGTCGAGTTCGCGGAACACCGCCCGTGCGAGATCGAGGCCGGCGACGACGCATGCCTGGTGCGCGACGATCCAGCCGCGCCCGGTTGCATTGGGCGGCACGACGCGCTCAGTTGTTACGTCTCCCGCGCCGACGTCCTCGTCGAGGAAGCGCCGGATCTCGCGCCGGATCATCTCCGGGTCGAGATCGGTCACACTGCTCCGACGGAACGGGTCAGCAGTCATGATGGAGCTCCCGGAATTGGGGTCTGACCCCAATTCCGCCGTTTTGTCGCCATTGCGCTGTGCAAAGTGTCCACTTCTTGAGAAATGGGGTCTGACCCAATTATTGCCCGACCCAATCATTGCGCGCTGAGGTCGAGCATGCGCTGCAGGGGCGCCAGCGCCCTGATTCGCAGGTCCTCCGGTATCGTGATCTCGGGTGTCCCGTCGCGCATGCACCGGTACACCTTCTCCAGCGTGTTCAGCCGCATGTACGGACATTCATTGCACGCGCATCCGTTGTCGGGCGGCGCGGGAATGAACATTTTGCCGGGGCACGCCTTCTTCATCTGATGGATGATGCCCGACTCGGTGACGACAATGAAGCTCGGGGCCGGGCTCTTCTTCGCGTACTCGAGGATCGAGGTGGTCGATCCGATGTGGTCGGCCAGCGCGAGCACGCGTTCTTCGCACTCCGGGTGCGCGAGCACGAGCGCGTCGGGGTGCTCGACCTTGAGCCGGACGATGGCGCGCTCCGAGAAGATCACGTGCACCGAACAGGCGCCAGGCCACAGCAGCATGTCGCGCCCGGTCTTTTTGATCAGATAGCGACCCAGTTGCTGATCGGGTGCGAAGATGATCGGCCGACCGACGGGCACGTGCGCGATCATGCGTTCGGCGTTACTGGACGTGCAGATCACATCGCTCAGCGCCTTCACGCCGGCGCTGCAGTTGATGTAGCTGATCACGTAGTGATCGGGGTGCGCCCGGACGAACCGCTCGAATTCGGGCGCCGGGCAACTGTCCGCCAGCGAGCAGCCCGCGGCCAGATCGGGCAGCACGACCAGCTTGCCGGGATTGACGATCTTGGCGGTTTCCGCCATGAAGTGGACGCCGCAGAAGACGATGACGTCGGCGCGGGCGCGGGCCGCGGCCTGGGCCAGGGCGAGGCTGTCGCCAACGACGTCGGCGATGTCCTGGATGTCGGGCTCCTGGTAGAAGTGCGCCAGGACCATCGCGTTGCGTTCGCGCTTGAGGCGTTCGATCTCGGCAAACAGGTCGACGGTGAGGTCCACCAACGCATTCTATCAGCGGTCGATGCGAGGATGCCGGCAGTGGGTGCTGGGCGTGTTTTATGTCAACCGCGACGACGCATCGATCTTCGTCGAGAAGCGGTTTGGCGTCGGCTACACTATCAACCTTGGCAACACGAAAGCCCTCGTGTTTATCGTGGTATTCCTGTTCATCATCGGGGCCATCCTCGGCATCTCGCCGTCGAAGCCGCAGAGCCACGCACCAATGAAGTAGCCGGAGGCTGTCATGCGCCGTGTGATGTCGCTTGTCGCGCTGGTCACCCTGATGTCGAGCGTCTTTTCCGCGGGTCGCGCCATGGCCCAGCCTGGTGTGGCCGGGCGCTGGGAAGGCAACATCAGCATCCTTGGAACCCAACTCGGCATCGTCGTGGTGCTGGCGGCGGATGGCACCAACTACAAGGCAACCATTGACATCCCGCAGCAAGGTGCCAGGGGCCTGCCGCTGATCCACGTCAGGGTTGAGGGCACGAAGATCCACTTCGAACTGATGGGCGGGCCGGGGCTGGCGGTCTTCGATGGCGAGCAACGGGGCGACACAATCTCGGGCACGTTCCAGCAGGCCACCGTTGCCGGGACATTCGACCTGATGCGGGGCGCGGCGGCTGCTGCCGCCAGAGCGGCGGCCGCCCAGGCTGCGCCGGCTGTGCCTCCGCCCTACAAGGAGGAAGAAGTGACGTTCAAGGCTGGCAGCGTGACACGCGCCTGCACGCTGACGCTTCCTGTCTCCAGCAAACCGAGTCCCGCTGTCGTCATGATTACGGGGAGCGGCGCCCAGAATCGCGACGAGGAGATTCTCGGCTTCAAGGTCTTCCAGGTGATTGCCGATCACCTGACGCGTCACGGTGTCGCCGTGCTGCGCTGCGACGACCGCGGCGTCGGCGGTTCGACGGGCAGCACCTCGCAGTCGACGTCGGCGGACTTCGCCGACGATACGCTTGCCGGCGTGAAGTATCTGCAAGCACGCGCGGAGATCGACAAAACGCGCATAGGCCTGATGGGGCACAGCGAGGGCGGCCTGGTGGCACCGATGCTGGCCGCCCGGGTCTCGGACATCGCGTTCATCATCCTGATGTCTGGCCCTGGGCTGCCGGGCGAACAGATCATGCTTGCGCAGTCGGAATTGGTGGGACGCGCGGCCGGCCGCACCGATGAGCAGGTGCGCCGCAATCAGGAGATCCAGCGCAAGATGTTCGCGTCGGTCCGCAGTGGGACAGGCTGGGACGAGGTCGAAGCGATGATTCGCAGCGAAATGAACGCCGGGATCGCCGCGATGCCGGAGGCCCAGCGGAAAGCCATTGGGGAATCGGAGAAGTTCGTGGAGGCCCAAGTCAAGGGCCAGCTCGACGGCGTCCGCACGCCCTGGTTCAAGTTCTTCCTCGAATTCGATCCGGCCACCGTCCTCGACAAGGTCAAGTGCCCGACGCTCGCCATCTTCGCCGAACACGACGTGCAGGTGGCGGCCGGGCCGAATCGCGCCGCCATGGAGAAGGCGTTCGCACGCGGCGGGCTCAAGAACTACCGCATCGAGGTGTTCCCCCGCGCCAATCACCTCTATCAGGATTCGCCCACTGGCAGCGTGATCGAGTACGGGATGCTCAAGAAAGAGTTCGTGCCGGGATTCCTCGATCTGATCAGCACCTGGATTGGCGAGCAGGCGGGAACCGGCAAGCGGTAAACTGCATCCGTCCCGATCGGAGGCCGCAGCCATGGTGTCGCGTCAAGTCATAGACGAGGTGCTTTCACAGAAAACGCTCGCGCTTGTAGGCGTGTCGCGCAACGGCGCGGGATTTGGCAACACGATCCGTAAGGAACTCGCGGGTAAGGGCTACTCCATCCTGCTGGTGCATCCCGAGGCGGAGACCATTGCCGGCGTGCCTTGCGCGCGGAGCCTGAAGGACGTGGCCTCGCGCGTCGGAGGCGTCATCCTGGTCACGCCGCCGGCATCGACCTCGGCGCTGGTGCGGGAAGCCGCGGAGGCGGGCATCCGGCGGATCTGGATGCAGCAGGGTGCCGAATCGCCCGAGGCAATCCGGTTCTGCGAGCAACAGGGGCTGGCCGCCGACACGAGGATGTTGACGACGATGCTTCCCATTGGCGACGGTGTGGCGCTGTCGGTAAAGCGCGATGGTGCGCCACGCGAACAGGCACTCCCATGACCCTTGACCACTGGCTCGAAAGCGCGTGTGCCGATGCCGATCGGCGAGGACTACCAGATCTGAAGCCGCTGTTGACCACGCTTGCGCAAGCGACGCGGGTGCTACGCGCGGCCGACTGGAACGATCTGGTCGGCGCCGTCCGGCAACAGACCGATGATGGACGGCTCGGTGCCACGGCGCGGCCGCCGCAGGGAGCCGGGCAATGAACGCGAAGGCGCTCCACTTCCGCTCAATCACTGAATTGGCGCCGCTTCTCGCCACTCGACAGATCACGTCGGAGGCGCTGACCGAAGCATGTCTCGCCGAGATTGCGGGCAACAGCGAGCCGCTTCGCGCCTTTATCACCGTCACGGGTGACGAGGCACTCGAGCGGGCGCGGGCGCTCGATCAGGAGTTGGCCGCCGGACAGTGCCGCGGGCCGCTGCACGGCATTCCGATCTCGCTCAAGGACCTGATCGACATGCGGGGCGTGCCGACCACGGCGGCATCGCAGGTCCGGCAGGGTCATGTCGCGTCGAAGGATGCTCCCGTCACGGCGAGGCTGCGCGAGGCTGGCGCGGTCGTTGTCGGCAAAACCAACCTGCACGAGTTTGCGTTTGGCACGACGAGCGAGGATTCGGCGTACGGTGCGGTGCGCAATCCGCATGACCCGGCGCGATCGCCGGGCGGTTCGAGCGGCGGTTCGGCGGTGTCGATTGTGACGGGCATGTCGGTCGCGTCGATTGGCACCGACACCGGCGGCTCGATTCGCATCCCGTCGGCCGCGTGCGGCACGGTGGGCCTGAAGCCGACGTGGGGCGACGTGCCGTGTGACGGTGTCGTGCCGCTCAGCGAATCGCTCGACCACGTCGGGCCGCTCGCAAGGAGCGTCGCTGATGCCTGGCTGCTCTACCTGGTCATGCGGGGAGACCGGTCCGCCGCGCTCTGGCCGCTGCCTGCTCGATCCGACGTGAAAGGCCTCCGCCTCGGCATTCCGCGTCCGTACTTTCTCGACATCGTCGACGACCAGGTCCGGCAGCGATTCGCCGAAGGCCTGGCGTGGCTGCGGCAGGCCGGGGCCGAGACGGTCGATGTGGTTGTCCCCCACGCGGCAGAGATCGGGGCGATCTATCTCCACACGTCGCTGCCCGAAGCGTCGGCGTATCACGCCAGCATGATCGAGCAGCACCCTGAACTCTATACGCCGAATGTCCGGCTCCGGATTGAGATGGGGCGGTACCTGCTGGCCGAGGACTACGTGCGCGCGCAGCGTGGCCGCGACGTGCTGCGGGCCGAGGTCGATACGGCGCTGGCCGGTTGCGACGCGCTCGCGTTGCCGACGCTGCCGATACCCGCTCCGCTTATCGGCGCCAACTCTGTGGACATCGCGGGGAAGAAGGAACCGGTTCGCAACATGATGCTGCGCCTGACGCAGCTCTTCAACCTCACGGGTCATCCGGCGATTTCGCTGCCGATGGCCCAGACGTCGGCTGGGCTTCCCTGCGGCATGCAGTTGGTGGGACGCCGTCACGCCACCGAGGCGCTGCTGGGCGTCGCGTCCGCGTGCGAAGCGCACCTGGCGGGGTAGGCGCTCCTGACCGCCTGGTCGATGCGGCTACTTGGCGCGGATCGTTCTGACGCGAACCCGGGGTGCGTTCGAATCACTCGGCGATAATCCGGGCCGGCTGTCGCCGCTGGTTCGTCTCACGGTGAGGTCGATCCGACGGAAGGGGTGTGTCGATCCCGTGACAGGCAGGATCAGCCTCATGTCCCGCCAGAATCCGTCACGAAGCACGACGCGATTGGCCAGGCGCCCATCGATCCTCAGCTCCAGCTCCAGCGAATCGTCATCGGTCGCCGAACTGGCAGAGAGGTACAGGCTCTGCGCGTGGGTGGGCACAAAGACCGTGGCGCGCGGGCCGGCCCACTGAAAGCGCTGCTTCGAGACGGGATCAATCTCGCCCGTGGCAAACCCGTACTGCACGCCGGACAAGTTCACTTCGTCACGGGCTAGATACGCGCGAAAGGGCACCGACACGACGATCACCAGCGCGACGACCGCGACCACACGCGGCCGCCATGTGGCCCGGGCGGGAATCCCAGCCTGCGCGGGCAATCGCTGCGCCGCATTCGCGGATTGGCTGTCCACCGTATCGGCTCGCGTCACGGCGAGCGCGAGCGCGATCCAGAAACTGCACGCGAACGCGCCGATGAGCAGCGGGTGTCCCGTCAGAAACGTCAGGATTGCGGTCGCGAGACCGAGGAGCAGGCCGCGCAAGAGCAGATCGGCACCTGCCAGAAGTCCACGGCGGGCGCGGCGCCACGCGGACGCGAGCAGCCAGAGGAAGATGCCCAGTCCCGTCATCCCCAGTTCAACGCCGATTTGGATGAAGTTGTTGTGGGCATTCTCGGCGGGGTATTGAGCCTTGAGCCTGGCGGGCATGAAGGCTGTCGAGCGACCATAGTACTCGGCGATGCCCTCGCCGAAAAACGGTGCCGACCGGAACATGCCCCAGCTGGTCTGCGCGAACATCCAGCGAATCTGCAATGTGGTCACCACCGACGATTCAGGCCCAGGTCGCGACGCGATCACGCCGCCAATCGTCGTGATGAGAACCACAGCCACAAGGATCAGCCGCATTCTGGCATGTCGCCCGACGCTGAGCGCCACCACGGCGGCCAGCATCAGCAGGATGGAGAACTGTGCTGCCCGCGATCCCGACAACCACAGTGCAGCGACGACCGGAATGATGCTAAGTACCCACGCAGGCCGCCATCGCCCCGCCATCATCCCAAGCGCCCAAAGTACCGGCAACGCCAGCACGAAGTGCGAGCCCGCGGCATTCCAGTCGGGGGTATGCACGCTGATCCGAATCGCTGTCGCAGCCCGAAACAGGAATCCCACCGGGTCTGCCGCCCGCATCAGTCCCATGGCCAGACGCACTAACGACAGCACGGCAGCCGAGGTAATACCGACCGCGAGCATGCGGGCCACGGCGATCTGGAGATCAGGTCGCCGCCTCGCCAATTGCAGTACGGCCGCGACCAGCAATCCGCCTTCGACCAGAAGCGCCGCGTGATACCAATTGTGCGTTTCGTAGTACGTCCCGCCGAAGTAGTCATGGGCGAGGAGGTCGGTGGCCAGCCGGATGTACTGCCAGGGTGGCGCGGTTGCACTCTGGACGGCGGCGGACGTCACGACGAGCGAGGCGGAGACGGTGAGCGCGAACAACGCGATCGGCGCCGACAGGCTGTCGCCCTTGTCCAGGATCGACTCGCGCCTGACCACGGTGCGCGCCAGCCAGCCGACCAGAAATGTCAACACGAGCGCCTCGGTGGTGCGTTCGTGCGGCGCGCCGGCCAGGTCGCCGATTGGGCCCCCCAGCGTTGCCAGCGCCGCGATCACTAGCAATCCGTACGTCGGACGCATCGCGGACAGCACGGTGAGGCCCGCGTAGGCGACCTTGGTGACGATGGGAACGCGATCGAGCCAGAAGAACGACTGCCAGAGCAGTCCGAAAACCGGGAGTGCGAGCGCGCCGGCCCACGGCCACCGCCACGAACGGGAGGGGATAAAGGGGCCGGGACTCATCGGATACTTCGTCTCATCGCGATTACAAAACTGTAATCTTGGTTGCCTTGGCCCCAGCAGATTACATTCTTGTCATTCAAGAGAGGGCCTCCGAGCAAAGACTCCCGACCCCTCTTGCTCTCTTGCAGTGGGGCCATGATAGTCTATTCGAGCTTGACATGACCGACATGGTGGACCGCGCAACGGAGCGCTCGACAATCTGGAGCACGATTGCGGGGCTCGCTCGCTACCGGGAACTGCTAAAGAACCTCGTCCTCAAGGATCTCAAGCTCAAGTACCGCGGCTCGGTGCTCGGGTTCCTGTGGTCGCTGCTCAATCCGCTGATCATGATGGGCGTCTACACGGTCGCCTTCAAGTACATCCTGGGATCCAAAGTCGAGGGCTTCGTCTTCTTTCTGCTCCTCGGCATTCTCCCGTGGGGCTTCTTTGTCGGATCGACCACCATGGCGACCCGATCAATTACTGACAGCGACGACCTGATGAAGAGCGTCAGGTTTCCGTCGGCCGTCCTCCCTGTCGCGACCGTCCTCTTCAATCTCGCTCAGTACCTGTTGACCATCGTGGTGTTTTTGCCGCTGATGCTTGTTGCGTACGGCGTGCCGCTGGCGGCACCCATGCTGTTGTATCCGGTGTTCCTCATGCTGCAGGTGCTCTTTACCATCGGCGTCGCGTTGGTGCTCGCCGCAGGTACCGTGTTCTTTCTGGACGTCCGGCATCTGCTGGAAGTGGCCCTGCCCATCCTGTTCTGGGTGACGCCCATCGTCTACCCCCTGTCGCAGGTCCCTGGGCAGTGGCGGCCGCTCATCCTGCTCAGTCCGCTCTCGCCCTACATCGGGGCCTATCAGCAGATCTTCTACTATCACCAGTGGCCCAGCGCGGAGATGTGGCTTGTCGGAACCGTCTACGGGTGTGGGGCGCTTCTGGTCGGCATGCGGTTTTTCCTGGCCGTGGAAAACCGGCTCTCGGAGCAACTCTGATGGACGGGGGCATCATCGCTCGGGACCTCTCCAAGCGGTTTCTGCTTCGCCACAACAAGACGGTTGATCTCAAGAGTCGCTTCCTGGCCATGTTTCTCGAGAGCAAACGCGAAACCGTCGAGGAGTTCTGGGCTCTGCGGGACCTGTCGGTGTCGATCAGCAAGGGCGAGGCGGTGGGCCTGGTCGGGAGGAACGGATCCGGTAAGAGCACGTTCCTGAAGCTCGTCGCCGGGATCTACCGGCTCACATCGGGTCATCTCTTCCTGCCACGCGACGCACGCATCGGCACGATGATCGAGCTCGGCGTCGGCTTCGAGCACGAGCTCACGGGCCGGGAAAACGTGTTCTTGAGCACCTCGATTCATGGTTTGTCCCGCGCCGAAACCGAGGCGATCTATCCTGCGATCGTCAACTACTCGGGACTCGAGCACTTCATGGACGTCCCGATCAAGAACTACTCGTCCGGCATGCACATGCGGATTGGCTTCGCCATCTCGGCCAACCTCGATCCGGACATCCTGCTGCTCGACGAAATCTTCGCCGTGGGCGACGCGGATTTCCAGCAGCAGTGCGTGCGCACGATCGCCGACTTCAAGAAACGCGGCAAGACGATCCTCTTCGTGTCGCACGAGCCGGATGCGGTGCGTGCCATCTGCGATCGTGTCCTGGTCCTTGATCACGGCCGGCTGCTGTTTGATGGCGCCGTCGATGAGGGCCTCGCGCACTATGCCGATCTGGCGGCGCAACACAGTCGCCAGCCTGGATTGTGAACGCGCCGGAGAGTGACTGTGCACGATCAGTCCGCCCTGTCATGAGCGAATTGTCCACGCGTCTTCTCTCGGGTGTGGCGGAGGATGGCGTTCCGGATCGACGCACCATGCCGGCGAATCGAAGAATTGCGGCGCTGATCCTCAGCTTCTGTCCGGAGGAGACGATTCTGCGGGAGATGCTCGTCTCGGTGTGTCCACAGGTTGACCAGGTCCTGGTCATCGATAACGGCTCCAACTGGTCCGCCGACTCCCTCCTCGCAAGCCTGACCGATGACGAGCGCAGCCAGATCGAATTTCTCTGGCTGGAGTCGAACATCGGCGTTGGCGCCGGACACAACCGCGGCATCGCGTGGGCAAGAGCACGCGGTTTTACTCACGTGCTGCTGCTGGACCAGGACAGTGTCCCCAGACCGGACATGGTAGGCAACCTCGCGGCGGCCCTTGAGACGTTGAACGTTCAGAACATCAGAGTGTCGGCGGTCGGGCCTCGGCGCGTGGACCGCTACAGCGGCTGGATGTCCGGTTTTGTCCGGTTGGGCCGGTTGAAGCTGCGGCAGGTGTTCTGCGACGCCGCCCGACCCGGCCAGGCGCTGGAAACCGACCTGCTCATCACGTCCGGCGCGCTCATTCCAATGTCCGTGCTCGACGAAATCGGCGACATGAACGAGGACTTCTTCATCGACCACGTCGACGACGAGTGGATCTTCCGGGCGACATCGCGCGGCTACCGCTCGTTCGGCGTGTGCGACGCCATGATGGAGCACAGCATGGGAAGCGGAACACTGCGCTTCTGGCTGGGACGCTGGCGCAACGTGCCGATTCACAGCCCTGAGCGCAACTACTATGTCTTTCGCAACAGCGTCATCATGTACCGCATGCCCCACGCGCCGCGGCGCTGGATCTACAACGATCTCGAGCGCCTGTTGTTCATGGCCATTGTGTACCCAGTATTCACGCCCCATCGCTGGCACCGCCTCCGAATGATGGCGCGAGGTATCTGGGACGGGCTGCATGGGGTCACTGGCCCCCTGCCCTAGACGCACCGCGAGGGTTGAGGATGTGGTACCTCCCGAACGTGGTACTCTGAAGCACGCATGACGCTTTCGTTTGTGTTCGTTGCCGGCTTCGTCGTGTCCGCGACGCTCTCGATGCTGGTTCGCCGCGTCGCCGCCAGTCACGGTGCTGTCGTCCCGCCTCGCCCCGACCGCTGGCATCGCGTACCCACACCCACGTTCGGCGGCGTCGCGCTGGCGGGGACCACGCTGGTTGTGACCCTGGTCGCGCTGGCGGTGTGGGGGATTCCGATGGCCTGGCACCAGGTGGTCATCGTGATGTCCGCGTCCGGCATCCTCTTTGTTGTTGGCATCTTCGATGACAGGCTCGAACTCACCGCGCTCACGAAACTGGTCGCCACGCTGACGGTCGGATCATTCCTGCTCTACGGACTGATGGTCGCCGGCGGCTCGCCGGTGCCGTGGTGGCAAACGACAATCCTCGTGGTGTGGTACTCCGGCCTTATCCATGCGTTCAATCTGCTCGACAACATGGATGGGTTGGCCGGGGGTGTGACGCTGGTCGCGACGATCGGTCTGACGACGGTCTTTGGCGGAGTGCTTGGACCCTTCTTCGTGACGGTCCTGGTGGCGCTCGCCGGCGCGATCGGAGGCTTCCTCATCTGGAACGTGAAGCCGGCGCGGTTGTTCATGGGCGATTGCGGCAGCCTGTTTCTCGGCTCGATGATCGCCGGCTGTTCCCTCGTGGTGCTCGTTCGCCCGGGTGTCGTGCTGCCGTTCGACGGATTCGTAGTCGCACTCTTACTCGTGGTCCCCCTGTTGGATTCGTCATTCGTGCTGGTGCTCCGGCTTCTCGCTGGCCGCAACGCGACGCGCGGTGGCATCGATCACTTCTCGCACCGATTGGTGTCTCTGGGCCTCACTGAGCGGATGGCCGTGGCCACGCTCTATGGCGTGGCGGTGGCCGGGAGCGTCACGGCCTGGCTGATTTACCCCAATGGCCTTGGGCGCATGCCTGTCGCGGTGCTGTTCGTCGTAGCCGTTGTGCTGTTCGGCGTGTACCTGGCCAGAGTGCCCGCGTACGACGGCGAGGATTTCCGGGCCTTACAGAAGACCACGTTTGCGCCGTTCCTGAGGGATCTGACGTTTCGATGGCATGCCATCGAGATGCTGCTCGACGTGGTCGTGATCTCCGCGGTGCTGTACGGGTCGTATCGCATCCGATTCGAGGGCGAGGCGCTCGACAATTTCCTCAAGATCTTCAGCGTCTCGCTGCCCGTCATCCTCGGGTGCAAGCTGCTGGCACTCTACCTCGCCGGGGTGTACGACCGGATGTGGTGGTCGTTCAGCATCCGCGATCTGTTCGCGATCGTGCGCGGGGTACTCCTGGGTTCGGTGGCGTCCATCCTCGCCGCGGCCTATTTCGACCGACTCGAACGATTCTCCCGCGGCGTGTTCGTGATCGATGCCGCGCTACTGACACTGGCCCTCGTCGCGGTGCGCGCGTCGTTTCGCCTGATGGGCGAGGCCGCCACGATTCAGAATGGGCGCGCGAAACGCGCGCTCATCTACGGCGCGGGCTCTGGTGGTCAGTTGCTCGTGCGGGAGATGCGAGCCAATCGGGAATGGAGCCTTACACCAGTCGCATTCCTTGATGATGATGCCGCGAAACTCCGGAGGCGGCTGATGGGCGTTCCCGTGAGGGGTGGGGTCGACTCGCTCGAATCCGTTCTGGCTCGTTGCCGAATCGACGAGGTCGTGTTCAGCACGGCATCGGTAGATTCAGCACGCGAAGCCCGGGTTCGCGCGATCTGCGCGAGCCGCGGGATTCGTGTGCGGCGATTCCGGCTGGAAATCACGGAGTAAGAACCCGGCCGGGCTTCCTACGCTCCGCCGCCCCAGCTGCAGTTGGTCACCACCTCGCTGAAGATCAGGATGCCGCTGTCCGTCGCGATGTACACCGAGCAGTCCGGGAACTTCACCTTGCCGTCAACGATCGTGTACGTAACGCCGTTGTAGGTGAGCGTACGGCCGCTCACGGTCCCGGTGCGCGGGCCCCCATTGCCAGGATTCACAAACGTGCTCCCGCCAGTGCCGGCCCCACCAGTGCCCGCTCCGGCAGTGCCTGTCCCGCCAGTGCCTGTCCCGCCAGTGCTGCCGTTGCCCGTCGAGGTGCACCCTGATGCCGACCCGGCCGGAATCAGGATGCCCATGTTAAGCGCGATGTACATCGTGCAGTCCGGGAACGTCACTTTGCCATTCACAATCGTGTAGGTCGCGCCGTTGTAGGTGAGCGTGTTGCCAGTCGCCGGCCCGCCAGTGCCCGGGCCCATAAACGTGCTCCCGCCAGTGCCGGTTCCGCCAGTGCCGGTTCCACCAGTGCCCGTCCCGCCAGTGCCGGTCCCACCAGTGCCCGTCCCGCCACTGCTGACGCTGCCCGTCGAGGTGCACCCTGATGCGGTCCCGGCCGGAATCAGGATGCCCATGTTAAGCGCGATGTACATCGTGCAGTCCGGGAACGTCACTTTGCCATTCACAATCGTGTAGGTCGCGCCGTTGTAGGTGAGCGTGTTGCCACTGACCGACCCGGTCGCCGGCCCGCCAGTGCCCGGACCCACAAACGTGCTCCCGCCAGTACCAGTTCCGCCAGTGCCCGTTCCGCCAGTCCCGGTTCCGCCAGTGCCGGTCCCACCAGTGCCCGTTCCGCCAGTCCCGGTCCCACTAGTGCCCGTCCCGCCAGTGCCGGTCCCGCCAGTGCCTGTCCCGCCACTGCTGACGCTGCCCGTCGAGGAGCACTCTGATGCGGTCCCGGCGGGAATCAGGAAGCCGCTATTGAGCGCGATGTAGATCGTGCAGTCCGGGAACGTCACGCGCCCGTTCACAATCGTGTACGTCGCCCCGTTGTAGGTGAGCGTCGTCCCGCTGACGGCCCCGGTCGCCGGGCCGCCATTGCCCGGGCCGACAAACGTGCTCCCGCCAGTGCCCGCTCCGCCAGTGCCCGCTCCGCCAGTCCCGGTGCCGCCAGTCCCGGTTCCACCAGTCCCGGTCCCGCCAGTGCCGCTGCCGCCGCCCGTCGTGCAGGGCGACGTCGTCTGGCCCGCGATCAGCAGACCGTTTGCCAGGACGAGGTAGTTTGTACAGTCTGGGAAGTACACGCGACCGTCCACAATCGGATACGCCACGCCGTCATACGTGAGCGTCGTGCCACTGACCGTCCCGCTGGTCGGCCCGCCCGACGACGGACCCGCGAACGGGACGGAAGGCCATCCGTCCTTAACGTCGTTGACCAGTTCGCGCAGCGCCGTCTCAAACGGGGTTCCCATCACCTCGGAGTTGGGCAATCCCCACATGAAGGGCTGAAGCAGGCTCGGCCGGTACTTCTTGATGAGCGTCATTTCCGATCTGAAGAGCTCCAGATCGGAGGAGACGCCGGTATCGAGTTTCAGTACTCCCGGATGCCATTCGATCAATCCCCACCGAAGATTGCGCTCCGCGATCTTTGGCGCCACGACCGCGAGCGTGCGAGAGATGACGTGGTAACTCAGATCGTCACCGTTCCCGATCCAATCAACGTTAAACGCGGTGATCCCCAGCGACCCGTACGGCGAGATGTCGGCGGTCCACCACGAACTCATCGAGCTGTACCACCGTTCGTTCGGATCTGCCGCCGATCTGCCGAACAGATAGTCCGCCGGGATCTGGTACGAGTACCAGCGTTCGCGAGGAATCGTGTACGCCGTGGCTGCATCTGCCTGAGATGTCGTCATCCACTTCGCAAACTCCACGTTGTAGCGCTGGATCATCGATTGCTTGAACGTCACCCACAGATCCCACCACGTGTTGGCACCAATGGGCCTTGGCGTGCGGGGCGGATCAAAGCCGCCGGGCGTATCGGCGGGGAACTTGTTGAAACCGGCTGACGAGTACGTCGCGAGCGAAATCGCATGCGGGTCGTTCGACAGGTACTGATCGTCGAGGCTCCAACCGAAGTACCGCAGATTCCATGTCGTGAAACTCGTCCCGAAATCTCCATTGAGCGTGTGGCCATCGCCATTGGTATCATCGCCTGGCGTTAGATCGCCAGCATAGCGCGCCCCGAGGGCGTAGCCCTGGCCTGCCAGTTCTCCACCGGGCGCATACAGGCCCGCATGGCGAATCCAATCCCGGAACTCCGCCACCGTGAAGGGCGAGTAGTCGGCAAAGATCTGGTTATACGCATCGGTGCTGTTTGGATTCGCGCGGACTTCCGCCAGTTCAACTTCGCCATCGCCAGACGCGGCGACGAGCGTGTCCGGGTAGTCGCGCATGAGCCTGGCGACTTCCTTGGCGACTTCCCGCATGTACGCCTGCTGGACGACATACCTCTTCCGGGCGTACCGCGAATACGACCACCACCCTGGCGCCAGGACGTTGTCCGCGTACCACTGCATACTGCGGATGTCCTCGGCTTCTGAGGCGCGTTGCACAGGGTCGTAGTTGGCTTTGACCGCATCCAGAATCGCGAGGGAGACAGGAAAACCGCCGGCATGCCCTCTCGCAACGACGGAATCGATGGTGGCAATGCTGTCGGCAATCGCGGCCCTGACTGCCGTTGGATTGGAGGTGTCGACTGTCCAGTCGTTCATCGACAAGAAGATATAGACGGAGAAGCCGACCCTGACATACGACCCCTCGCCATCAGGCGCCAGCCTCGAGCGCAGTTCTGCAATCGCGGCTGCGTCATTGCCCGGAAAAACCGTCGAGAAGGGCATGATGTACAGCACGTCGTTCTGGTTCACCGTCTGCGCGGCGGCACCGCCGGCCGATGCGACCAGAGCCAGAATGGCAAGTAGGGCGAGAACCAGAAGGCCCCTCGAAGAGTAGGTGTAAGTCATAAACCCCTGACTATTTGCTGATGAAAGTCGCGGGTACACGGACCCTCACACTGGAGGAACCTGTCCGACGATCGAGCATAAACCCACGATCCGGCAATCAGCGATTCGTGGTGTCTGAAACGAGCCACCCGCCAAACTACTGCCGCTCACGAAACGCGGGCGGGTGTTGGGCCGGCCGGGGCCGATACGGTCGAAACACTCTTCAGAATCTGACCCAAGCTGACTCCGAGGGGGTCGGCCATGTCCCCACCCAGCGACAGTCCTGATCGCCCGCATTCATCATTGTCGGACTATCGTGCGCTGCCCTGCACCCCTTTTGTCTGTCAAGCAAGTATTATGCCGCAAACGGGACCAACTGCGGCTTCGCCACGAAAGAGACGAGAGAGAGGGCTGTGGCGACAATGTCAAGGCTGTCGCTCGCCTTCGCCGTCAAATGCCGTCGCCGTCAGACCCGGTTGAGTCGCCAGATGCACCGGAGACCCAGCAGGCCACACGCCAGCCACCGCAGCGGATTCAGTGGTGATGGCGCCACATAGGTGACGTAATAGAGATACGCGCTGCGATGGAAGGCTCGAATCGCCAACGCCTTCGCCGTGCGGCTCGATTGTCTCCCCGAGTGGGCCACTCTCGCGTCGGGCCGGTACCGGATGTGCCAGCCGGTTGATCGCAGCCGCCGGCAGAGGTCGGCATCTTCCCAGTACATGAAGTAGCGCTCGTCGAAGCCCCCGACCTGCAGAAACGCCTCACGGCGCACCAGCATGCACGACCCATGTACCCAATCGACCTCAACGCTCGACTCGCCGGCCGCCAGTTGAGGCTCGGTCAACACGTTTCTCCGCGCCAACGCGGCGTTCGGGAAGCGGCGCCTCAGCCACGCCGATCGGCCGAAGAAGCCGGTCAACATATTCGGGTCGCCTCGCGCACTCCCTTCGATCCGGCCGTCGTCATCAACGACAGCCGGACCTACGACCGCGAAGTCGTGGTGAGCGTTCAACTCTTCGCACAGTTGGCCGATGGCGCCCTCCAGCAGACAGCCGTCGGGATTCAGCAACAGCACAAAACGCCCGGACGTCGCGTAGACGCCCTGGTTCACCGCGCGACCGAAGCCAATATTCTCGGCGTTGCGAATCAACGAGACGCGGGGGGCGAACCCCGCCACGACGGTCTCGCTGCCATCGATCGAGTGATTGTCGAGCACGACGGCCTCCCAGGCTGTTCGACCGAGGTGCGCGTCAAGCGACCGGAGGCATCGCTCCAGATACGCTCCGGCGTTGTAGTTGACGATGATGACGGAGAGGTCCGGTTCCATGGTGAGCGCCACGCCTAGTATTTCGTACTTCGCCGTATTGAACTCGCCTTTCGCACTTCGGCATGCCTCTTGCGTCGGATGGGCTGTAGAATCGATCCTAGAGCGATTTCTCGATTCGGGCGCCCAGGGTGGGAGGAGTCATGAGTTTCCGCAAGTCGACCATCGCCGGCCTCTTCATGCTGGCCGCCCTCGTCTTCGGATGGTGCGGCGATGTCCCACTTTCGGCCGTCCGGCCTCAGGACGGAATCGAGGGGCTGTTTGTTGGCACGACCCCTCGCGCCTTGCGCAACGTGACTACGGATCCGACGGTGGTCCGGTCGAGGCAGGTCACCATCGACTTCGCAGCGCTGGCGGATCCGGGCGTCGCCGATGCCCGAATGGCCGCGCGACCTGCGCTCCTGCTGAATCTGTTCGACGATGCGTCGTTCACGGCCGTGCGTGATCGGATCGACCAGACGGAGAACGGCTTTACCTGGGTTGGGCACATTCCCGGCATCGAGATGAGCACAGTGACGCTGGCATCAGTCGACGGCCTCGTCTCGGGCAGCATCGTCATGAGGGAAGCGGTCTACGCTATCCGATACGTCGGAGGCGGCATCCACGAGGTCGCCCAAATCGACCAGTCGAAGTTCCTGCCGGAACTGAACCCGATTCCTGTCACGCCTGCAGACGCGGGCATGACTGTGACCCAGGACCCTGGCGGCCCGGTCGTTATGGGCGACGATGGATCGACCATTGACGTGCTGGTGCTCTACACGCCTGCGGCAGCAGTTGCGGCCGGCGGCACGACGGCGATGGCGACCCGGGTCAATCTCGGGATCAGCGAAGCCAACACGTCCTACATCAATAGCGGGATCGCGCAGCGGCTCAGACTGGCGAACAGCCAACAGGTGAATTACAGCGAGAACAATGACCTGGCGCAGGACTTGTACGCCGTCAGCAACTCCAACGGCTCGACGGCACTTGGCGACTCGGCCGCATCGCTCCGCAATACGTACAATGCCGACCTCGTGATGCTCATTACGTCACCGTCCGCTCCGAATGCGTGCGGCATCGCGTGGCTCATGACATCGGTCTCGGTCAACAGCATGGCCCCCTACGGCTTCAGCGTGGTCGAACAATCCTGCATCAGCCCGAACTACTCGTTCGCGCACGAACTCGGCCACAACATGGGGGCGCGGCACGACTGGTATGTCGATGCCGGCAAGACACCGTACACGTATGCCCACGGCTATGTCGATCCGCCGAACCGATTTCGGACCGTGATGTCCTACAACGACGTGTGCTTGGACCAGGGATTCAATTGCACGCGGCTTTTGTACTGGTCGAACCCGAGTGTCCATTCCCCTGGCGCGAACGGGAGCGCCGCGATGGGCATAGCCGGCGGCACGAAATCCGATTGTCCGACCGGGACTACCTCCAACATCTCGTGTGATGCTGACGATCACCGAGTGTTGAACAGTACGGCGTTCACGGTCGCGAACTTCCGGTCCTCGGTGCGCCTGACGCCAGTTGTCACCTGGGTGGCTCCCGATCCAATCAAGTACGGAACGGCGCTCTCGGCGACCCAGTTGAATGCTACCGCGTCGGTGCCGGGGACGTTCGTCTACACGCCGGCTGCGGGGGCGGTCTTGACGGCGGGGACGCAGACCTTGTCGGTGACGTTTACGCCGACCGACACGACCAACTACACGACGGCGACCACGTCGGTGACGATCGTGGTAACGGCCAGCGGCGGGGGGGGAAGTGGTGGCGGCGGGTTTGTCGGCCCGGGCAATGGCGGGCCGGCGACCGGGTCGGTCAGCGGGACGACGCTCACCTACAACGGGGCGACGTATCTGATCGTGAACGGGAAGGTGACGTTCCCGGATTGCACGGTGTATATCGCGATGACGAGCGGGCTGCTGATCCCGGCCGGGATGGCGCCGGGCTGCGTGCCGGCCGGGGGCTCGACGCCGACGATTACGTGGGCGAACCCGGCCTCAGTGGTGGCGGGGACGGTCCTGAGCACGACGCAGTTGAATGCGACGGCGACTGTGCCGGGGACATTTGTCTACACCCCGGCGGCCGGGACGGTGCTGACGGCGGGCACGCGGACCTTGTCGACGACGTTTACGCCGACCGACACGGCCAACTACATGACGGCGACCAAGACGGTGACGATCGTGGTGACGGCCAGTGGCGGCGGGTTTGTGGGTCCGGGCAATGGCGGGCCCGCGACCGGCTCAGTCAGCGGCACAACGCTCACCTACAACGGCGCGACGTATCCGATTGTGAACGGGAAGGTGACGTTCCCGGACTGCACGATGTACATCGCACTCAATAGCGGCATCCTGATTCCGGCGGGGACGGCGTCCGGATGCACGCCGAGCGGGGGTGGTGGCGGGAGTGGGACGACGCCAACCACGCCGACGATTACGTGGGCGAACCCGGCGTCGGTCGTGGCGGGGACAACGCTCGGCGCGACGCAGTTGAATGCGACGGCGAATGTGCCGGGGACCTTTGTCTACAACCCTCCTTCTGGGACGGTACTGACGGCGGGAACCCAGACCTTGTCGACGACGTTTACGCCGACCGACACGACCACTTACTCGACGGCGACCAAATCGGTGACGATCGTGGTGACAGCGAGCGGCGGGAGCGGGGGCAGCGGGTTTGTGGGGCCGAGCAATGGGGGTCCCTCCACCGGATCAGTCAGTGGCACGACGCTCACCTACAACGGCGCGACGTATTCGATCGTGAACGGGAAGGTGACGTTCCCGGACTGCACGGTGTATATCGCGATGACGAGCGGGATGCTGATTCCGGCCGGGACCGCATCAGGGTGCACCCCGGCGGGCGGCGGAGGGAGCGGCGGTAGTGGCGGTGGTGGTGGCGGGTTTGTGGGCCCGGGGAATGGTGGCCCGGCGACCGGATCAGTCAGTGGCACGACGCTCACCTACAACGGGGCGACCTATCCGATGGTAAACGGGAAGGTGACGTTTCCGGATTGCACGATGTATATCGCGCTCGATAGCGGCATCCTGATTCCGGCAGGCTTGGCACCGGGGTGTACACCGAGCGATCGTTGAGTCAGGCCGACGTCGCGTCAGTAGTATCGCATCAGGATGAACCGCAGGGCGTAGGCATGAATGCCCGCAACGAGCACGAGGAGGAGCCACTCCCGGGCGATGCCAACGGTTCGAAAACGGCCAGGGAGTTCCGTCCGCGGGAGCCACGCGACGACGCTCCAGCAGACGCCGAGCGTGGACAAATACAGCCCAACCAGATAGCGGCCGTGGAGATTCCTGTGCAGATAGTATGTCGACACGGCATAGCCCACCAGTGCCACGCCCCATCCGAGTGCCAGGAGACTCAGCCAGATCGCCCGGCGGACGTGTCGCGCGTGTGCGATGCACGCCATCGTTGAGACGACACCCGCTGCAGCAACGACGACAAGCAGCGTCACAAACCCATCCCCGGGCATCGTATCGACCCACCCAAACCCGCCCCAGAACCACAACGACAACCAGAGATCTTGGTTTGTCAGGCGAAATCCGCTCACGGCAACCTGCAGAACCTGGGAGGCGTACACGCGCGCGGATTCCGGTCTGACCATCTCAGCGTTCCACATCTGTGGAAACCGTGTGAACGCCGACGCGATCAGGCTCGCAATGACCGTGGCCGCCACGCCGTACCCCAGCACACGAACCAATCCGAGCACGACTCCACCTGGAGGGCCAAGCCTTCGACGAAGGACGGCCATGGCCCGCTCGACCGCGAACCCGATGGGTGCCACCACGACCAGCATCCACGGGTGGCGCCTCAACAACTCCGCAGCGTCTCTGAATCGCTCGGACATCTGGCCGGCATCCGGCGGCCACAATCCCGCCCTGAATCCTGGCGTTGCCATGAGTGGATACACCACCAGCCCGGCAGCAAGTCCAGCCCAGAACCACATCGAGCGCCGCCTGTCGTCACCGGTCGATTGATCGCCGGCGGATCCGAGGATGGCGCGCCCGACACACAACGCGCCAACGACCGCCATATACGGCAACGCATTCCTGCCGGATGCGAGCGCCAGCGAACATCCGATGCCGAGAGGGAACCCGAGCAGATAGCCGCGTCGGGTGTCGAGAAACAGGCCCACCGCAACGGCGGCGACCAGGACGTAGAACGACGTGAGGAGTGAGAATTCCGACATGGCGGTCGCGAAGAACGGCAACGTCGGCACCAACAACAGCGCCAGGCAGACAGCGTGGGGCGAGGCGGCTTCGCCGCCAGATACGACCAGCAGCATGGCCGTTGCGACACCCAGGAGGAGCGCGAAGAGCGCCGCGTTGGCGAGCCTGACGGCGAGCAGCGCCCCCGGCGCGTCAAACGGCGCCAACAGGTGCGCCAACCCGGTCCACCAGAGGAACGAGGTCACGCTGCGGTCGGCGACCGGTTGTGCAAACACCACTGGCGGCCACGGCCGCGCGAACGGCCGTTCCATATTGAACGGCCGAAAGCGTTCGTCGTCGTGAAACATGAATCGATCAAGATGACCGATCTTCGCCAGCGTCGCGGTCTGGTCCGCGAGCTCTGGCCGGTTGGCCAACTGCGCAAACGACAAGAGATGATCAGGTTCGTCGGGAGCCTGCAGCGGCGGCACCAACACGGCATACAGGAGGGCGATCCCCAGTCCGACTCCTGCGACGCTTCCTGACAATGCGAGGATCCGACCAGGGCGTGGCGGCAACGAGCCGGCCCCTCCGGGCGACAGCAACAGGCCTCCGGCACACACGCAGATCAGCGCCAGCGCCACGGCAGCCCATAACCAGACGCTCGAACCCGATACCTGCCACACGTAGCCGAGCAGATCGACCCGGCGTCGTTCGCCGCCGACATAGGTATCCGCATACCTGGCCCAGGCCACTGATATGGGCCCACCTGGGCCACGATCGCCCGCAGGAAGGGTGATCCAGCTCGGATCAAGCGAGCCGACCGGCACCACGGACGTCATCACGCCGATGCGCTCTCCTCCCCGAATCACGAGCCGCAACGCCAATTCGCCGGTCGGACGCCCATGAATGAAATGCCCACACTCGCGCCCGCGATGGAACTCAAGATACCGGTGCGAGGTAAACGTGTCGCCAACAGCCGTCCGATAGACGCAATCGGTGCCCCCGATTTGTATGTCGCCGCTGATCAGTTCGGGCGTGGCACCGTAGAGTTCCATCGCCAGGCGAAGCTCATCGTGCGCTGCAAGAGGCTCGGGCCTGGCCAAGTCGAGACGGGCGCCGGCGAGTCTGGAGCCGTCAGGTAGCGCTTTGGAGCCCAACACCACAGAGTCCGCTGGCCACCCAAGGAGCCGCGGTGCGACGTTGGTTTCGACGGTGTTCGGCACACGCCCCGCGAGCGCGACGATCACGGGCGCGCCGAGCACAACGACGATCACCGCTGACCAGATGACGCGACGGAGGCGTGCCGGCACGCGCATCACGAGACAGGCACCGGAAGAGAATGGACCGCCTTGGCATCAGCGGCGACCGCCTTGCGGGCCGGGGGCGAAGTCACCGGCGTCGCGGGCAGGAGCGACAGGGATTCGGACGCCAGGAAATACTGGCCATAGCGGCTCGACCAGCCGTGGATTTTCGATTCGGTTCCGGGGAAGAAATTGGAGTTGTAAGACGCGGGCGTCCTGAGACGCGGGTCACCGTACGAATCGGGCCCGATGGCACCCACATAGCGCACATAGTCCTGGACCGCCCCACGCGCATCATCACGCCACGTGGGGTCTCCCGTGTTGGTGAACAGAAACCCCGCGGCGTTGGCCACCATCAACAGGTATGGGAGTTGGCCATCCTTCTGCTGCGCTAACCTCGTGTCGAGCACGAAGCCCTGCTGCCCTGCGGCGCGCTCCCGATCGAAGACGTTCTTGAGCACATCCTGAATCGCAGCGGGTATCGACTTGGGCCCATACCTGCTCGTGCCCAGCACGGCGCCAGGCTCGATCCGCCATAGCAGGCCCGTGAACACCACGATCGCGAATGCTCGCTTCATGATGAGGTCTCCGGAAACGGGCGGCCCACGGAATGCGTGTTCCCGCTATTCTCGCGTTTCGCGCCTTTCGATCCGGGCGCATCGTCACCGTCCGCGATCGACAAACTCGGGTTGCCCTGAACGTGTCGAAGGGCGACGTGACCATGATCGCCAGACTCCCGACACTAGCATACGGCACGGCCGGTGCGCGTCGTTGTGCGGTAGCTGAATCTGTGGCCGCCGCCTGTTCTATTTCGGCGCGTGCCACCACGCGTAGCGCAGCAGCGTCCAGACCGCCTGGAACCCGTCCTTGAGCCCGATCTTCTTGCCTTCTTCGTACGTCCGTCCGTAGTACGAAATCGGCACCTCGAACACCCGGGCGCGCAGGCGCGCGACTTTGATCGTGATCTCGGGCTCTACGCCGAAGCGCTGCGACTGGAGATCAAGGCGGACGGCCACCTCTCTGGTCATGGCCTTGTAGCAGGTCTCCATGTCCGTGAGGTTCAGCCCGCTGAAAACATTGGAGAGCAGCGTCAGGATCTGATTGCCGACGGCGTGCCAGAAGTAGAGGACACGATGCCCTGACGGCGTGCCGAGAAAGCGCGACCCAAAGACGACATCGGCCTCGCCCGCGAGGATCGGCCGCAAGACAACCGGGTACTCGGCCGGGTCGTACTCCAGATCCGCGTCCTGGATGATCAGAATGTCGCCGGAGGCTTCGCGAACCCCCCGGGCCACAGCCGCGCCCTTTCCAAGATTCTGGCGCTGCAACACGACCCGGATTCCGTCGCGCCCGTCCATCTCGGCGAGGATATCGCGCGTACCATCCGTCGATCCATCGTCGACGATCAGCAGTTCTCGATCGAGCGTCGGGAGTTCAGTCACCAGGACGCGTCTGACGATCTCGCGGATCGTCCGGCGTTCGTTGTAGACCGGCATGATGATGGACAGCTTCATCGACTCGAGATCTCCACGGCGACACGGGGCTGTCGGAAAGCGGATGATATCACGAGGGCGGGCGGCACCTTGGCTGTGCCGGCGCACGAATCCGGAGATAATGCTGATCGTGGGTCTTGCAAGCCAGATCTTTCATCGGTGGGAGCGCCAGCTCGCCTCGGCTGACCAGAACCGCGTCGTCCGTCCCTTCGACTGGGGCGTGGACTGGATTCCCGCCGCCGAACGCGGCCGCATCGATCACGATGATCCGTCGCTCGTCGTGCGGGCATGGGTCGAGCGCGCCATGCAGAACTCCGACGCCTGGTTTGCGGTCGAGCCCGCCCGGAGCTACGGGACCGCCGCGCTCCCGGCCGACGCGAAGCCCGGCGAGCGGATGGTGACCTTCGAGAGCGCGGTCACGACACCGCACCCGGAGAACAACACCGTCTACACGCGGTATTTTCCGGCGACGCCGAAGCTGCGCGCGGATGGGATGCCGGCGCCAAGGCGAGCGGTGGTCGTGACGGCGCAATGGAACGCCCGCGAGGACGGGCACGTCGGGTTGTGCCGGCTGCTGCAGCGCATCGGGATTAGCGCCTTGCGCCTGACGCTGCCGTATCACGATCGACGTCAGTCGCCCGAACTCGAACGCGCCGACTACATCGTCTCGAGCAACATGGCGCAGACGCTGCAGGTCTGCCGCCAGGCCGTCGTCGATATGCGGCGGGCGGTGGCATGGCTCGATCAGCAGGGATACGAACGCATCGGGTTGCTTGGCACCAGCCTCGGATCCTGCCTCGCAATGCTGACGGGCACGCACGAGCCGCTGGTCAAGGCGATGGCGCTCAACCACGCGTCGCCGTGGTTTGCGGATGTGGTCTGGGAAGGTATTTCAACCGCGCACGTGCGCGCCGGGATGGAAGGCCACGTCGATCTGACGCAGTTGCGCGAAATGTGGCGCCCGATCAGCCCGCAGTCCTACATGCATCGGATTGCGAACAGGCCTTCCCTGCTCGTGTATGGGCTCTACGACCTGTCGTTCCCGCTTCATCTGTCACGCGAGGTCGCGCGGGAATTCCGGAAACACAACCCCTCGACCCAAATCCGCGTGCTGCCCTGCGGCCACTACACGACGGCCGTCGCCCCATTCAAGTACCTGGACGCCTACTACCTGGCGCGGTTTCTCCACCGGGAATTGTAGGGGCGCGGGGCATCCGCCTTCGCGTGAAGCTTCGGCGGACCGCCGTAGCCTTGGCGAAGGTGGTCGCGGCCGAGCAGCAGGCGGACAGCCTACAGGTATCTGAGGATGCCCTGGAAGGCGTTGTAGAGGACCCCGGCCAGCGCGTGGATCAGCGGCGACACCTGTCCTGACTCGACGGCATCGGCTACAGTCACCGGGTCGGTGATGAGCAGCCAGATGGTCGCACTCGCCAGCACCGCCGAGATAACGGCCACGGTGCCGAACAGGCTGAGACTGAGACGGGCGAAGCTCATGGACAGCACGGACCCGAGCATATTTTACACCCCGTGGCGGGCATCCAGATACTAATACGCGCCAGGCGCCAGAGAGGTTGCACTCATTGGACGCCGGGAAGAGGTGTCTGGTTGGGTCAGGACTCAGATCTTCAGGCGACGGGCGGCCAGGGGGAAACTGATGGCGAAGAGCGCAAGGAAACCGAAGGCGAACGGCGCGACGTCAGTGGCACCTGCTCCGAAGGCCAGCATGGAATTGACCCCTTCCATGGCCCATCCTGTCGGCACCACGTAGGCGATCTGGCGCATCGCCGGGCTCACCAGCTCGATGGGCCACCAGAGCCCGCCAAGCGGTGAGAGCACCATAGCCACCAACACGGCAACGCTGGCGCACTTGTCGGGGTCCTTGAACAGCGTGCCCATCAGGATACCGAGCGACGCGGCGGCCAACGCGAAGAGACTCAGAAAGGCGAAGAACACCCACGGGTGATCCGCCCACCGGATCCCCACGATCAGGCCAAACGCCAGCATGTAGATGATCTGGATCCACCCGATCGCGAAGCGGCCCAGCAGCTTGCCGAGTACGATCGCGCGACGCGACACGGGGGCCATGGCCATCCGGCGCAGCCTCCCGCTGGCGCGATCCTCCGCGATGCCCGCGCCTGACACAAGCAGGTTGAGGAAGACGAACATCACGAGGTACGACGGCACGCTTCGCTGGAATCCGAGTGTCGTCTCCTGTTTCCGAACGCCGATATCGGCTTCGGTCACCACCAGCGGTTTATCAGTGACGGGCGCCTGGTCGTCGGGGGCCGCCCCGGTGCGCGGTGCGGCGGCGTCGCGGCCGAGGCCGAAGTACACGTTGGTGATGGCCTTCTGGAACTTGAACCGCAGGGTGCGCTCGTTATTGGTTTCCTCGGCGCCCGCATGCAGGACGAACTCCACCGAATTGCCTGCCTTGATGGCCTCCAGCGCGCCGGCCGGAACGACCAGCGTCAGGCGGTCGGCCACCACGGCGTCAGCCCGTTTGACGGTGACGCCGTCCTGTTCGAGAAACGGCGACACGCGGCGCACGAGGTCGTCTGACGCGTCCTTGTTGACGACGGTCAGCACCGGGCGGCGGACGGTTTCGGGCCTGAACAGCAGGCCAAAGAACACCGTGAAGATGACCGGGCCGACAAACAGCCAGAACAGCGACTCGCGTTCGCGAAACACGCGCTTGACGTCGTACCAGGCGATCACCAGGATCGGGCGCATCACAGCCTCAACCGCCGGCGTTCGAAGAACATCGCGAGTCCAACCGTCGCCAGACCCCAGGCCCAGGTCACGGTCAGACGACCCCCCAGTTGCGCGAGCGGCAATTTATGTATGAGCACGTCAATGAATCCCTGCTGTGCCGCGCCGTTGGGGACAAGCGTCGCCACGCTGCGAAGGAAGGGCGGAAACTGCTCGGCCGGCACGAACGATCCGCCGACCAGCGACAGCAGCATCACCACGACGCCGCCGACAAACGACGCGCTACGGTCACTCTTCGCCAGGCTGATCGACAGCAGGTGCAGGCCGGAAGCGAAGATCGCGAATCCGACGCCAATCGTCAACAGCGCGATCGGATCGCGAAGCTGGATCCGGAACACGATGGCCCCGAGGGCCGCCAGGACGAGCAGCAGGGCCAGCATCGCGACGACCATGAAGATCACCCCGGCGAGGACCACCGCCCCGCCCGACACCGGTGTGATGGCAATGCGCCGCTGCAACCCCTTCATCCGATCGCGCAGGAGCCGCATCGCCAGCGACTGCGCGATGAACATCAACGCGAACACCACCAGGCCGGGAAACACGTACGCGAAGAACAGTTTCGGATCGTTGCCGAATCCCGTGTTCGCTTCCGTCTCACCCGGACGGATGACGCCGACCTTCATGTTCTGAAGGCCCTGCAGGCTGACCATCCGGCGTCCGGCTTCGAAGAACCCGCGGGACACCTCAGCCACCTCATCGGAGGTCGGTTCTCGTTGCGCGTCGACGTAGCTCTTGATCCGCCTGATCGGCTCAATCGCCTGTGCGTAGAGCCCGTTGCCGATGACAACCGTCATCTCGAGCATGCTCTTCGCGATGTCGGGCCCGATGCTCTGGATGGGGTTCTTGTACAGCACGAGTTCGGAAGGCCTGCCGGCCAGCAGATTGTCCTGAAAGCCTTTGGGAACGACGATGAGCGCGGCCGCCTGGCTCTTCTTGAACAGGCGTGTCGCCTCATCTCGGGTGGCGACGTGCGCCAGCTCGAACATGTCCTTGACCGGGCTGCCGGCAAACACCTGCGGCACCGCACCAGACGCGAACGAGCCGTCCTCGTCGAGGAAGAGCACTTTGGTCGGCGGTAGTTTTCCGGCGGCGGCGGTTTGGCCGAATGCGCCGTACTCAATGAGGGCGATGGTCAGCGGAATGGCCACCAACAGCAGGATCAACCCCGGGTTGCGAATCACCCGGCGAAGATGATGCCACGCGATGATGACCGCTGCGTTCATGGTCTCTTGTTTCTCTTAACGAGCCCCTTGCCTGCGGGACGACGGTTCCTCCGCGTCCCCGCTCACGCAAGCCGGCAAAACCCGCGTTCAGAAGAAACACTCCCGGAGTGTTGTGACGGACAGGCTCCTCCGGGATCGCCACGCTCCAGCGTGGCCAGGACGCGGGCCTGGCTGAAGCCCGGCGGTCCCAGGAAATCGCCCGTTGCACGACCCTACCGAATCCCGAACCCCGAATCCCAGATTCCGTCTATTCTCTGAGTTCTCGTCCGGTCATTTTGATAAACAGGCTCTCGAGGCTCGGTTGGCGGATGGCCACCTCGCGCACCGAGCCGAGACTACCCGCGATCGCCAGGATCCCAGCCAGATGCTGTTCGGCGTGCTGCACGGTCAACAGGAGCTCGGCATCCGACGCCTTGAGCAGCTCGTATTCGGGATGCTGCTGCAGTTCGCGCGTCACCGCGTCGGCTCTGAACACACCGCGCAAGGCGATAATCTCGCGGGCGCCGGCGGCCTCGCGCAGTTCCTGCAGTGTGCCTTCGACCAGAATCGTGCCGTGATCGATGATGCCGAGGCGGTCGCAGAGCCGTTCGGCCTCGTCAAGATAGTGCGTGGTGTAGACCACGGCGGCTCCGGCCGACGCGATCGTGCGCACCAGGTCGAGGATGCTCGCGCGCGTCTGCGGGTCGAGGCCGACGGTCGGCTCGTCCATCAGGACGACTTTGGGATCGTGTACCAATCCGGCGGCGATGTTCAGCCGCCTGAGCATGCCGCCCGAGTAGCCCTCAATCGGTTCCTTGGCGCGGTCGGCCAGACTGACGCGCTCCAGTACGCGATCGATGCGCGCGTCCAGATCGGCTCCCGAGAGCCCGTAGAGCTGCCCGAAGAACTTCAGGTTATCGCGCGCCGAGAACTCCGTGTAGAGCGCCACCTCTTGTGGGACGACCCCGAGCACGCGCCGGGCGTCAACCGGCCGCTGCGCAATGTCGATTCCATCGAGGCTTGCCTGCCCGGCATCCGGTTTCACCAATCCGCAGAGGATGCCAATCGTGGTCGACTTGCCGGCCCCGTTTGGCCCGAGCAGGCCATAGATCTCGCCGGCCGTGACGTGGAACGAGATCCCCTTGAGCGCCTCGTTGTCGCCGAATTTCTTGCGGAGGTTGGTGACGTCAATCACAGAAGAGCACCTGGTGTCCAAGGATGCCGCCGATACTCGTCTGGATGCCGGCTTCCGCCGGCATGACGAATCACCCGAAGCCATCGTGCCTACTACCCGGTACGCGTCATTCCGGCGAACGCCGGAATCCAGCCTGGCAATCAAACGATACGCCTTGCCATCATTCTTGCAGTGACGAAATTGCTGGGTGACACGTGGTGACGTGCCGCCACCACATAGATGAGACGGAACCGGAGGATCGCATGTTCCCGGGACGTGGCAGCACGAGCCCTATTCGCGCGTGATTCTCGGCTTCATCAGCGCCACCATGGCCTGCACGCCCAGCACTGGACCCGGCAGAATCACCAGGAACGCCCACTGCCATCCAACCCACGCGGCCGCCGCTGACGTCAGCCTGATCGAGAACATCGTCAACAGGAATCCCAGGCACGTCTGAACGGTCAGCGCCGTGCCAATGTAATCGTCAGCACTGGTTTCGGAGATGATGGCCGAGAACTGCGCCGAGTCGGCGACGACAGCGAATCCCCAGATGCCGACCAGCAGGAGCAGCACGAGGTACGGCGCGCTGAATGCCGCCGCCGTGAGCGCGCAGCACGTGGCGCTCGCCATCATCGCCCAGGCCGCGACCCTGGCGCGGCCGACGCGGTCGGCCCAGAAGCCGGCCACGACGCATCCGGCCGCGCCGGCACCGAGGGCCACAAACGCCGCCAGCGATCCCAGATGATCGGCGGCCGCCCTGCCCTGCAGGTGCATCGCCGCGGCGACGTAGATGCCGACCCAGGTCCACATGGCGTAGAGCTCCCACATGTGCCCGAGATATCCGAGGATGCCGAGCCGCGTGCCGCGCTTTGTAAAGACCGCGATCGCCGCTGACGGATTGAATGGCGCGCTGGCCGACACGAACGGGCCGTCGCGAACGGTGAGCGCCACGAGCAGACCGCCTGCGCAGGCGAACCAGGACGACATCAGCATCATCGATCGCCACGTCCCGTCCGACACGGCGGCGAGCAGGTACGGCAGCGCCTTGCCAAGCGTCAGGCACCCGACCAGGATCCCGAGCGCCGCGCCGCGCCGCTCCCGGAACCACCCGGCTGCAATCTTCATCGCGGGTGGATAGACGAGCGCAAGCGCCGATCCTGTCGCGAATCGCCAGGCCACGGCTTCACCCGGCGACGATGCCACGGTCACCAGCGCGTTGGCGCCGGCCGCCGCAACGCAACCCATCGCGAACACCCAGCGGGCGCTCATCAGGTCCGCAAGATTCAAAAAAGCGCTCACGAGCGTCCCGGCCACAAAGCCGCCCTGCACGGCCATGGTGAGCCATGCGGCCTGAGCGCTGTCCAGGTGGTATTCGGCGACGATGCCGCTGGTCACCGCGGTCGCCGAGAACCACGGCGTCATACCCAGCAGCTCTGCCAGTCCCAGCAGCGCCAGCATGCGCCACGCCTGTTGTTGGTTTCCCATGTGCCGCGATTGCCGATACGATGAGTCGGGTGAAGTGACAATCCTACGCGATGACGAACATGGAGAGCCAGTCCATCGACATTCCCTTTCGCAAGCACATCCTCGGTAACCGGCTGCAGGTGATTATCCACGAGGATCACGCCTGCCCGCTGGCTGCCGTCAATCTCTGGTACCACGTCGGATCGAAAAACGAGGTGGCCGGCCGCACGGGCTTCGCACATCTGTTCGAGCACCTGATGTTTGAAGCCTCGAAGCACTTCGGCACGACCTACTTCGAGCTGCTGCAGAGAGCGGGAGGCCAGATCAACGGGTCGACCAACACCGACCGCACGAATTACTGGGAGCTGGTGCCGTCGAATGCCCTGGAACTGGCGCTGTGGATGGAATCGGATCGCATGATGCACATGCTGCCGAGCCTGACGGCCACGGCGTTTGAGACCCAGCGCGATGTCGTCTTGAACGAGCGCCGCCAGAACTACGAGAACCGGCCGTACGGATTGGCGATCGTCGCGCTCACGGAGGCATTGTTTCCTGCCGATCATCCGTACCACTGGATCACGATCGGTGCACCGGCCGATCTCCGCAGCGCGACACTTGTCGATGTGCAGGCGTTCTTTCGTCAGTTCTACCATCCGGCCAACGCATCGCTGGCGATCGCGGGCGACGTCGATCCAGACGCCGTGCTCGACCTGGTCAACGACTACTTCGGGGCCTGCCCAGCGGGCGAGGCCCCGCCGGCAGTCGCCCCGGCGCCCGCGCGCGCGACCGCCTCGCGTCGCGTCCTGGAGGACCGCGTCGAACTGCCGCGTCTCCACTCGGCGTGGCTCACGCCCGCCCTCTTCGCCGATGGCGATGCCGATCTCGACCTGGCGTCCGACATTCTCGCCGGCGGCAAACCGTCCCGGCTGTACCGGCGCCTGGTGTACGAGGAGCGAATCGCCACCGATGTGAGCGCGTCACAGAACTCCCGCGAGCTCGGCGGATTCTTCGCGGTTACGGTGACCGCAGTCCCAGGTGTTGGCCTCGACGTCATCGAGCGGGCGGTCGTTGGCGAGTTGGCGGCGTTCGCGCGGGAAGGGCCAAGCCAGGACGAACTGGCTCGTGTGAAGGCGCTGACCGAGACGGCATTCGTGTCGCGCCTCCAGCGCGTCGGCGGATTCGGCGGACGATCGGATCAACTGAACAGCTACAACGTGTGGCTGGGTGACCCTGGATTCTTCACCAGGGATCTCGACCGTTATCGCGACGCCACCACGCAGTCGATTCGTGACGCCGCGGCGCGCCATTTGCTGCCCGAACACCAGGTGACACTGAGCGTGGTACCGGCCGGGCGCGCGGATCTCGCGGTGTCGGGATCGGACATGGTGGTGGTTTCGTGAGTGCGATGACCCGCCGCGAACCGCCCGTCACCGGACCGGATGAGCCGGTCGTCTTTCCGCCGGTGACACGCATCAGGCTGGCCAATGGCCTCGCGGTCTGGTTCGTCGAGCGCCGCCAGTTGCCCTTTGTCACCGTGTCGCTCCTCGTGCCGGCCGGATCAGCGATTGATCCGATCGACCTGCCTGGACTGGCGTCGCTCACCGCGGACATGCTGGACGAAGGCTCAGGCACGCAATCGGCCATCGAGATTCAGGAAGCGTTCGGGCGTCTCGGCACGACGCTCGACACCGAAGCCGGCCCGGACGCCGTCCTCCTCTCGCTCTCCGTGCTCCCGCGTCACGCGCACGAGGCCTGTGCGCTTATCGCTGACCTGGTGATGCGGCCGACGCTGGCCGTTGAGGATTTCGAGCGGGTCAGCACCCTTCGGCTCAACCGCCTTCGGCAACTGCGCAACTCACCATCTTCGGTCGCCGATCAGGCCTTCGTGCAGGCGGTCTTCGGGGCCCACCCGTACGGCCACCAGCCGTGGGGCTTGACGCAGGCCATCGAGCGTATGCACATCGAGAATGTGGTGCACGTGCACGAGGCGGCCTATCATCCGGCCTCCTGCGCCATGATGGTTGTCGGATCGCTCGAACCCGCCGACGTCGCGCGCATCGCCGAGTCGGCGTTCGGCACGTGGACGGGACCTGAAAAGGGGTCGGACCTGATTTCAACGATCCCCTTCTCACCCGCCCCGCGCGCGTCCGCGTCGCGCGTCATTCTGGTCGATCGCCCTGGCGCCGCGCAGACCGAGCTCCGGATCGGACACGTGGCTGCGCCACGCGGCACGCCGGACTATCACGCGTTGGTCCTGTTGAACGCCATTCTCGGCGGACAGTTCGTCAGCCGCATCAACCTGAACCTGCGCGAACAGAAGGGCTACACCTACGGCGCGCACACGGCGTTCGACTTCCGCCGCATGGCCGGGTCGTTCGTGCTGCAGACCAGCGTCCAGACCGATGCCACTGCGGACGCCGTGCGTGAATCGCTCAACGAGATCGCCGCGATCCGGGGCGACCGTCCACCGACGGCGCAGGAAATCGAGTTCGGGAGCGCGACGTTGACCCGCGGCTACGCGCGAAGTTTCGAGACAACCGGCCAGATCGGACGAGCGTTGACGCAGTTGGCGATGTACGATCTGCCCGACGACACGTTCGATCGCTTCGTCCCCGGCGTACGAGCCGTGCGGGCCGACGATCTCACCGCCGCGGCCCAACGGTACCTTCATCCCGACCAGTTGGTCGTGGTCGCCGTGGGCGACCGGGTGACGCTCGAATCCGGGCTGGCCTCGCTCGGATTGGGCGACCCCGTCGTGGCGACGGTCGACATCTGACACGACGCGGCCTTTACGCCACCCCGGCAATCCGCTACACTTCGCTCGGATTCCGTCCCCCCACAACAAGGAGATCGCACCATGGCCGATCCGACCTCGCCTAGCGCTCCGCCCAGCAACCGCGGAGTCATGATTGTTCTGTCGTACCTCTGGATCCTTGCGCTGGTGCCGCTGCTGACGGAGAAGGAGGATCAGGAGGTCCGCTGGCACGCGAAGCACGGGATCGTCCTGATGGTGGCTGAGTTCGCGTTCTGGGTCGTCTTCGGGATCTTCACAAACCTGCTCGCAATGGCGACGATCGGTCTGGGCTGTCTGGTCTCCGCGACGACACCGTTGATCGGGCTGGCGTTTCTCGTCCTGCACGTATTCGCCATCGTCCAGGGACTGAATGGGAAGCGGCTGATCGTGCCCTATGTCAGCGACTTCGCCGACAAGTTCTGAGACCGCGTTCGCCAGCAGGCGCGACCAGGGAGTCGAGGGCGACGACCGCGATCGGGCTGAGTAGCGAAGCTCCGCCTCAATTCGTCGAGGATTTGTCCGTGGCTCGCGGCGGATCCTCGCTACGAGCGCGCGGCAGAAACTTGCCTCATTCGTCAAGATCCCGGCGTTGGAAGATGTCCAGGCCCTCACGCGTGCTGCTGGTCTTGGTCCTCGTGGCGGCCGCCTACGACGTCACGCGCCCGCCAGCCGCGCAGGTCACCTCGCGCGCCGCGCTTCTGGGCATCCGCGCCTATCAAGCCACACTCTCGCCGCTGCTGGGACAACTTGGCGTCAGGTGCCGATTCAAACCGTCGTGCAGCCGCTATGCGGCCGTGGTCATCGCCCGCGATGGGATCGTGCGCGGCTCGTGGCTTGCCGCGCAGCGGATCGTGCGTTGCGGACCCTGGACGCCGACGGGTACCGAGGACGCGCCGTAGGGGACGGAATCGGGTCCTGGCCCCAATTCTTCCTGCTACGACGAGGCGGCACTGGCGGGTGAACCGCCCGTCGTGTCAAACAGGCTCCGCGCTTCGTTGCTGAGCAACACCCAGAACGCGTAGATCGCGAGCGCCGTGCCGAAGGGCAGGAAGAAGAGATTGAGCACGGCGAGCGACAGGCCGCCCAACCGCGCCCAGTGCCGGCGCCGGCGCGTCGCCTTGGCGGTCACCAGGTGGGCACCCCCCCACAGCAGCGCGCCAGTCCCGAAGACGAAGAAGGTAAAGGCTGTCAAACCTGCCAGCAGGCCGCCCTCGTATGCCGCATGTTGGGCGGAGGTCACGACGGCGAGCGCACCCAGACCCAGCACGAGGATGGCCAACCCGGTCACCAGCGCGAGCGCGCCCCAGATCTGGTACAGGACGGCGAGCAGGTCCACGTGTCGAGTCATGCCACACGGTCCTTAGTGCCCCGATTCCGAAGTACGCCGACGTATTCCGGGCGGGGCATCCCGGCACGCGGTCGGCTGCGACGGCCACATCCGTCGGTGCAACATCCACCCGGGCGCCGGGACCCCATGGGAACCGTCCGGCGTATCCCCGGCGCGTACTAGAAGTCTTGATTGATTCGGATCTGAGTTTTTGAGTCAAGTTTTCTACGCAGCAAGGTGCACCTCCGTCAGATAGGCGTCCATCGCGTGCTCCAGCCGCTGGTAGGCCGCGTGGCCCGCGCGCGATGCGGGCGACGCG